>DPVV01000215.1:5450-17687 GCA_003526525.1 Lachnoclostridium phytofermentans
TTTCCTTTTAACTGTAACCGCATGGCACCAAGTGCTACAACAGAATTTAACTCTTCTATATCGCCATTCTTGATATATAAACTACCAAGAGAAAGATTAATATCGCATGCTTTCATTACTACATTGTCTAACGAAAGCGCTCCATTTGCTAGGTTCACAGTGCTATCCTTCGCTGATATATTGGCAATTCTCACATCACCTAACGCATTATTTAATTGAATATCCTCTAACACTACCCCTTTCGGAACAGTAATTGATATTGTACTTACCTTGATGTTTTTATTATCTTTTGTTTGTGAATTTAGATAAAGTGTATTCCCCTTTATACGATAATCCACTGAATAATTTTGTCCGTAAAAGCTTGCCTGTACAGAATATACATCACCACTAATTACTTCACAATCAACATAATTCCCTAAATCCAAAACTAGTTTGGAAAATTCAGCGATGTTTTTTTCATCAATCTTTCTCTCCACTGTACTTGAGTCTGTTGAATATAAAGTCCAAACTCCACTATTGGCATTCTCTTGTTGATATAATTTACTACTGGTAACCTCTCCATTTAATCCATTTACTTGTATCTCAAAACGTTTCGTGTTATTTAGCAGTACAACTCCTGTAAAGTATTTTCCAGTAACAGTATTTGTAGCGGACAGCGTAATTTTCGGTGCCGTTACCTTATCTTCTACTAATTTATCAACTTCTTCTAAAACTTTCTTAGCTGCTTGGTCCTTAGTAATGTTAAACCCTTCAGTAGAACCTTTTTCAAAAACGATTTCTAAATCGTCAGTGTTTAATTCGCTATCCTTTGTGGAATTATTTTCACTTAGAAGATTGCTATCTTTTGATGTATTGTATTCATCCGATGGTTTATTACCCTTTGGTAAACTGCTGTCTGTATCGGATGTGTGATCTTTATTATCTGAGAGTTGCTTATTCGAACTTATCATTGCTTTTTGTTCCACCTGATTAAGCGCGCCATTGGCATCTTTCTTTAGCGCTAATACAAAAACTGTGATTACTACTAACATAATTCCAATGGCAAAGATTGCTGTTATTAACTTATTTCTCTTCATAATGTATTCCTCCAATTATTTTTGATAATTGAAGTATAGCAACCGAAGGTAACCATACTTCAATCAAAAAGTAATCAAGTGGTAAATAATATGGAAACTTTTGTTCCATTCCCTAATTGAGATTCCAAAGTTATTCTAGCATTATGATATTCTGCAATTTGTTTACATAAGGCTAATCCTAAGCCAACACCACCATTTTTTCTACTCCTCATCTTATCCACTCGGTAAAATGGTGCTGTAACCTTCTCTAACTCAGATGGGTCCATTCCGATTCCGGTATCTATTACTTCAATTATAGTACCTTCTTTGTTTCCTAGAAAATTCACAATAACCTCCCCACCTTTATCACAGGCACGAATTGCATTTTCTATTAAATTAGTTAATAGCATTTCAAGCATTTCTTGATTACCATGTAATCTTTTAATTTCACTTTGGAATTTTAAGCAGATCTCGTTTGAAGAAATTCGTTTGTTAAATAAGTACTGCAATCTCTCTATCATTGTACTGGTATCGATTTCTTGATATTCTATCATCTCTTCACGAATACTTGCCATCTTTAAAAGAGTATTGCTTAATTTATTCAGTCGTTTTATTTCAGAACTGGTATACTTTAATACTTCAATTCTTTCTTCTTCACTCACATTAGCCATCATCAAATAATCCATATAGCCAAGAGCGGCAGTAAGTGGTGACCGTAACTCGTGAGCCATGTTGTCAATTAATAGCTTTCTGGATTCGCTTTCTTTGCTTAAGGCATCCACTTTTTGTGAAATACTTTTACTCATACTGTTGAACTGTTCAGCTAGCTCTCCTAGCTCATCCTTGGTATGTAACTCAATTCGGCTATCAAAATTTCCCTCAGCAATAACCTTTGTTGCCTGCGATAGTACCTTTAGAGGTTTCATTAATGTTTTAATTATTATAAATAAAATTACTGCCAGTAAAAGCATAAACAAGAAATCCAGTCCTATCATAAGTTGAATCATCGTGTGTCTTGCCGTTATAACATTCTCCATAGAAGTTGCCAATACGATGGTGTATGAATCATATGGTTCTGATAAATTACCTGCAACAAAAATATAAGGTTCGCCCTCAATTTCTCGTATCACAATATTTTGAACATAATTATTAAGCTGTAACTCTCCTCTATCTCCTTTTATCTCTAACTTATTCTCGCTAAATAATTTCTGATTGTTCCATAATTCCAGATAGATTCCCTGTTCCTCATAAAAATTCTGGTAAACCTGAAAGTTTAGAATCACAGAATCATAGGTAAGCGTATCATTCTTCTCAACATTAGATAAATCCTTATAGAAGGATGTACTTACAAACTGCTGGTCAGTAGCAGCGCGCTCCTTTGCACTTTTTATCTCTTCCTTATAGTTTAGCTGTATTACAAAATACATAGCTATATTAAAGAAAATAGCCACAATGATCAATACTATCAGATATATCTTTTGCCAAACTCTCATTCTCAGCCTCTGTTCTGGCGCTTAGGCGCCTTTCCTTTCGATTGTAGCTTTTTTCTCCAACAAGAAAAACATGTTTATTTAATTTATCGTAACATAAATAAAAAGCAGTTACTTACACCTCCATACGATACCCTAACTTATATACTGTTTTAATATGTTCTTCTAATGTTAGCTTTTTTCTTAACTTCTGAATATGTACATCCACTGTTTTGGTGTCTCCCACAAAATCATAACCCCAAGCCTTCTCTATCAATTGTTCTCTACTAAGAGCCAAATTTTTGTTAATAACGAGTACTTCTAACAAATTAAATTCTTGTGGTGTAAGCTCAATTTCGCTTCCTCTTCTCTTTACTACCTTACTTTCTAAATTTATTTCAACCTCGCCAACTTTAGTAATTGATTCACTTTTCTGATTTCGGCGAAGTACTATATTGATTCTGGCTATTAATTCAAGCATCTCAAAAGGTTTAACAATATAATCCTCTGCTCCCGAGGTTAATCCCCTTACTTTATCATCAATATGATCTTTGGCTGTTAAAAATATTGTTGGCACACCATTTATCTTATCCATCACATCAAAACCAGATAAATATGGCAGCATGACATCAAGTAGAATTAAATCATAGTTGCGACTTTCTATCATCTGTAACGCTTCTTTTCCATCGTATGCTTGATCTATGTGATGGCCAACCATCGATAGATTTCTTTTTATCATATCATTAATCATTTCTTCATCATCTACTACTAATATTTTTGCCATAATACTTCCCTCTTCTTTTCCATAACCGCCTCTACAACCTACCATGCTTTCCCATCTTCCTTATTTTATACTGATTTCATGTATGTAGCAAGATTGATTTGAAAAAGCATTTTGATTTGAAAATGTCATTATGTTATTCGTACTAGTTTTCTTAACACATATATTGATTAATCAAAATTTTAAGTTTTTTGCGCCATTTGATTTATATACCTTATTTTTAAGTATAGCACGGAAAGTGTTGAAGTTGGTGCTTCCAAGAGTCCTTGTAGTTAGTAACATTAAAAATGCCGAAGCTCCGGGAAATTACGGACTTCGGCATAGCTATCATATTCTGCACTAATCTTTATTTCTTTAACCAAGTGACCTTAATAAATCTTTGCCTAAAACAACGGTCAAATTGAATAATTTAATTGCATACATCTTGTTCCAATATTCTAATATAGTGATTTGCTTCCCTTAAAACATGATCTGCTAATAATGGAAGTATAATGCTACGAATCTCACAATCATTGATACCTTTTGTTCCTGCAAGCTTAAAATCACGATACTTTAGAGTCTCTTCTAAGGTTTTACAAGTCAAACCTTCCATTGTCCTATCCGTCATCGTTCTAGCTTCTTCTAATAAATTTGCATATCCATTTGCAAAATCGTCTGCTGTCATAATCAAATCATTTTCAGTTGGATCTAACAGTCCCCTAATAAATAGAGCATGTTCCATCATTATTTGATTCCAGAACAGCTCAACATCTCTTAGATCTTCTTGAACACATTCTTTCCCGCTCTCTAAATACATAATATATTTTTGATATAATTTCGCCTCACGTATAATATGCTCAATGAGTAGAGGATAATTCATAGTAAACATACAACAATTTAATACATTTTTTAGAATATTCTCTTTTAGGCATATCAACCCTTCTAAAAGCTCTAGGCTACGACAATTAATTTGCCTTACAGCATTAACTACGCTTCTGTCAATACATCTTTGTTGATTCATACACTTCAAGAACTCTAATTCTCGTTTTGTTATATTTGTGTTGATACAACTACCAGTAAACCTTGCTGACTTTATTTCAGAAGGAAGTGTATAATCTGTAACAACTTCACCTGACTCAAATACACAAGGCCCTACAATACCTTCACTACAACAAACTACCTGACTCAATAAATCTTCAAAAGCTTCCTTAAAACGTCTGGCTTCTGCCATATAATCGCAATCGGCTTGTGTAAATCCAACTTCTAAGAAAAAAGAATGTTCTTTCATTATTCTTGCAAAAAATAAGTGAATTTCCAATGACGAAATAACGTAATACTCCATAATTACTCCTAATTCTATTAATACTCACCTTATACAATATGCGCTCATTACTAATATCGTGATAGAAATGATTCTTACAACTACTTCAATTTATTATTTTATTATTAATCACCAAGAAAAAACACGCTTCGCGAACTTTTTCTTGTCATGAATAAAGCCTAACTATCTAATACCAAAAACAAAAATAGAGCCGAAATATCATTTATTGATATGTCAGCTCTATCTTTCTTATCTACTTATTCTTTCTCATCTACTTATTCTTTCTCATCTTACTTATTCTTTCTTGCTTCAATCTCTTGTCTTTCCTTCTCCATCTCCTGGTATAACTCTAAAACATTCCAGCTTAGATTCGTTGGTGTTAGAACTGCTTTATAAGTTGTGGTTATTTTCTGACTTCTTAATCGGTATAACACCTGATCAATTTCTGAATTGTTAAGCCCGCACATTAGTAAAAGGCTGCCTTGTGGCAGTTCACCACTATAAGGGGGTTCCTCTTCTTTACTTCCATTAAGAAGGCTCTCTACTGTTTTATTAAACTTTTCATTTGGTATAGACTCAACACGTAAACGCATTGTAGCAATCGCCTGCTTCACTTTCAAAGGGTTGTCCACTTGGAATAGTAATATTTTTTTCATTGATACTTTCCTTCTTATCTTTCTTTTTAGTTTTATTGTAATACATATTCACTAGAATCGCCAAGTATCTTTTCACGAATTTCTTACTATCCTTTTGTTATAACAATTACTTTTTTAATAAAATCTTCGAAATATGAAGCGAATAATGAGATTGATTATTCTGATTTATCGTCTATATTCTGTGTTGAATTTTTACTAAACTTGTGACCTGCTGAAGTAGGAGTTTCATCACCGCTTACATAATCATTGGAATTATAATCTGTGCTTTTATGGATGATAGAATTTCCATTTCCTTTACCAGCATTCTTTTTATTACTAGCATTTGAATTTATATTCTTCATAATTTTACCTCTTTCTGTATTTTCATTATTCTAAACTTTACTACAAGAATATTGTTTACCAATCCTTATGAAGTATACTTTTTTTGCTGTTTTAAAAAGAGTATTACTGGTTTCATGCTAACCATACCTTTCTATCTGCAAATCATTTAAAATATTTAATTAATAAGCTATGTTTTAAAGCAATTTGAAAATTGATTTAGCTTTGTAAATAATGTTATAATTAGCATATAGGTAGAATGTGATTGGTATATAGTTGTAGTTAATTATAAATAATACCTACCTTGATGGAAGGATTAGTAAGTTATGAATTATAAAAGTATTAAAGGAACATTTACGTCATTTGAACAATTATTAAACGTCTTGGAAAATTTACAAAGAAAGCAGTCTACCCTTTTAGTAGGAGTGGATGGTTGTGGAGGTTCTGGTAAAAGTACATTTGCAAAAGAATTTGAAAAATTAAGTCCCAAAATAACAATTGTACATATGGATGATTTTTGTTTACCATCATGTTCAAGAATAAATGGCACATCGGAAGAAAAACCTATTGGTGCAGATGTTGACTGGCAAAGATTAAGAAAGCAAGTGTTAGTACCATTAGCAAATAACCAAGAAGGAAACTATCAACGATATGATTGGTGTTCTGACTCATTAAGTGAGTGGCACAGAGTATGTATTGGTGGAATCATAATTATTGAAGGGGTATATTCAACAAGAAAAGAATTAGATGATTTTTATGATTTTAAAATTTTCGTTGATTGTCCAAAAGAACTGCGATTAAAAAGAGGAATTGAACGTGATGGTGTAGAAGCAAAAGATCTATGGGAGAAAATTTGGATGGTAGCGGAAGATAAATATATGATGGAACATAAACCGTATGAACGAGCAGATTTAGTAGTGGATGGCTGTGGAGATAATTAAGTATAGTATCTATAAAAACAGATAAAGAGAACTGTCGAAACGGATACTCGGAAGTAGCTTCGATGCTACTTAGTGGGAACTTTAACACCTACCGAGACTAAGATGCCCCCGCTTTCGCTTCGCAATAAGCGAGGGACATCTTCTGTAAGATTATATTGTAAATTTCTAGATATACATTTTTCTCTATTTAGAACCTTTATATATCTACCAGTTATCGATGTGTAAAGAGGGGCTTCTGTCCTCATCAACTGTCCTATCACCATAATTACAATAACCTCTGAGTATTTTATCTGACTTGTTAATTTCTCTTAAACCAAGCCTGACCACTCAATCAGCAAATCATTTAGAATTTGCTCTTCCTTATTGATGGTTTCTTGAAGTTCACTTAGCTTTTGATAATCCGTAGCTATTTCAGGATCACTAAACTTAAGTTTTAGCTTATTTATTTTTTCTTCTAAATCGGAGATCTCATTTTCTATCTGAACTAATCTCCGTTCCCGCTTTGCTTTTTCCTTCCCGTTAAGATAAGATATCTGCTCGCTTGTCATTGTATTTTGTAAGCAAATTGTACTCTCTGATAATTTATCCTTATTCTCATCTCTAAGAGCACCTGTGTTACCTAACAAGTTCTTTTCTTTTTTCTCAAGATATTCTTCATAACCACATGGATAATAATTGACCTCCCCGTTCTCAAAAATGAGTAAATTATCTGCAACACTACGCACGAAATAACGATCATGCGACACAAAAAGAAGAGTTCCCTGATAACTTTTCAACATGGATTCTAACATTTCTTTTCCTATCATATCTAAATGATTGGTAGGTTCATCAAGAATCATCAGATTCGCTTGCCGTTTCATTAACTTTGCTAAGGATAGTCGAACCTTTTCGCCTCCGGATAGCTGACTTAATGGTTGAAATACATCATCACCAGTAAATAAGAAATTTCCTAATATGGTTCTTACTTCTGTTTGCGTTAGCTTTGGATAAGTGTCCCAAAACTCCTCAATCACATTTTTACTCTCATCCAAGTTAAGAAGCTCCTGATCAAAATAAACCCAGTCCACATCCCTGCCAAACTTTAACGTTCCTCCAAGAGCATCTATCTGACCAACAACGGACTTAAATAAAGTTGACTTTCCTTTCCCGTTCTCACCAATGACTGCAAGTTTTTGCCCCTTCTTTAATTCTAGAGAAACACTTGCTAACACTTCTTCATAGCCTATCTTTAACTCTTTCACTGTTAGAACCTCTTTTCCAGATTCTATATTCGGCTGAAGCTTTGCATGCATAGCTTTTGTATCAAAGCGCAGTGGTTTTGGAATCTTAACCATATGCTCAATCTGCATTTGCTTAGAACGTGTCATAGCTACCTTAGTCGGCGTATTCTTCCACTTCTCTATAAAAATTGTTAGTCTCTCGATTTCTTTTTGCTGGGCTTCGTAATCTTTGCATTGTTTCTCATAATCGAGACGTTTACGTTTCAAAAATTCAGTATAGTTACCAGGGTAACGTTTCATCTTTTTGTGCTCAATTTCATAAGTTACATCCACAATTCTGTCTAAGAACATACGATCATGAGAAACTATTACCACTGCATGATTATACTTTTTTAGGTAACCTTCTAACCACTCAATCATTGGCATATCTAAATGATTGGTTGGCTCATCTAGTAACATAATGTCTGGCTTACTAAGTAGTAATTTAACAAATGCAATTCTGGTTTTTTGTCCACCTGAAAAAGTTAGTATTTGACGGTCTAAATCAGACAAATCAAATCCAAACTTCGTAAAAATCTGCTCTATCTCATATTGATAGGAATAGCCACCAAGTCTTTCAAATTTATCAGAGACCTTTGCATATTGTTCTAGAATTTTCTCGCTTGCTTCCACTTCCATAAGACTTGTTAATTCATTCATTTTATCTTTTAAAGTGAAAATTTCCTCATATACCTTTAGTAATTCTTCTCTTACGGTTATTGTTTCTTTTTCGAAACTAATCTGTTCCAAATATCCAATACTAGGTGCCCCATCTGCTTGTATGAAAAACTCTTCATCACTATCTAAATTATCTACCTCAAGTTTTCCGGCGATTGCTTTAAGTAATGTTGTCTTCCCACAACCATTTCTACCTACAATCGCTATCTTTTCTGTATTTTTAATTTCCATAGAAACACCGTCTAACAATCTGTTTCCTGGATACCCGATAATTGCATTCTTCATTTGATAAACCATATCTTTATTCTCCTATTTCTCAATAAATCGAGTAGGAGGAAATTTCCCTAACTGAGAAATTTCCGACCTCTCACACCACCGTGCGTACCGTTCGGTACACGGCGGTTCAATCAACTTAACAAGTAGCACACCTTTCGGTGTAGTAATCTATCATTGAAACTAGGCCAAAGTCTTTCAGCCTGTTGGGGCTGATTGCCCTTTGAATATCTGTCATGGAACATACACGAGCTATACATGCTCCATTATAGGCTGTTCTATATGAAGCCCATCTTGGTATTCCCAGTTTCATTAAGTTCTTCGCTCTGTTCTGTGGAGTTTTCCAATGTTTCCAAATACACATACGCAATCTATAACGCATGTTACTGTCCAGTTTCTTGCACAATCCTTTCATACTTCCGATTTTGAAATAATTAATCCAACCTCGGGTTAGCTGATTCAGTTTCTGAATCTTGTATGCATTGTCTACTCCCCAGCTCCGACAAGTTAATTCTTTCATTCTTGCTTTGAACTTTTCCACTGACTTCGCATGTGGTTTTGCTTTGTACTGTTTTGCAAATGAATCATAGTAAAATCCGAATCCCAGATACTTTATGCCCTTTGGTTTATCCACTTTGCTCTTGCTGACATTGACTTTTAATCCAAGCTTTTCCTCAATGAATTTTGAGATGCTCTTCATTACTCTGTTAGCTGCCAGTTCACTTCCGACCATAATAATACAGTCGTCTGCATATCTGACAAAATCCAGTCCTCTTGCTTCCATTTCCTTATCCAGTTCATTCAACATGATGTTTGATAGGAGCGGTGAGATATTTCCACCTTGAGGTGTTCCTATTATAGAATCCTCATATTCATCATCTATCATGACTCCGCTAACTAAGAACTTTCGTACAATAGAGATAACATCTCCATCTTTGATTGTTCTTCCGACTATCGTCATTAACTTATCATGGTTTACTGTGTCAAAGAACTTTTCGAGGTCAATGTCCACTATCCAGTTGTACCCATCATTCATCATTTCTAATGCTGTAAGTACTGCTTGCTGTGCACATCGGTTTGGTCTGAATCCGTAGCTGCGGTCATGGAACTGTTCTTCGAAAATAGGAGTAAGTACCTGGCCTACAGCTTGTTGTACAAATCTATCTGTAACTGTTGGTACTCCAAGTTTTCTGATTCCACCATCTGGCTTTGGTATCTCCACACGCCTTACTGGTTGCGGTTTATATTTACGTGTCCGCAACTGTTCCTTAATTATTTCGCCGTTCTTCGAAAGGTATTCGCCTAGTTCTGTGTATTTCATTCCATCCACGCCCTCTGCTCCTTTATTTCGTACGACTTGCAAATATGCCGTATTGAGGTTATCTTTACTTAATATCTGCTCCATTAGACTACTTGTGTCCATGCGTTGTTTCCTTTCTGTCCCGTTTACCTCTGCCACCTTTGACGTTATCGACAGGTGTTGCTTTGGCTACAAGCCGGAACCTACTTCAACTGATTGATTGTTCACCCCTTCACTCCATTTCCATTACAGAAACTTCTTCGCTACTATGGGTTCTGCTGACTTCTCACAGTTCGTTGTTACTCGGCTAATAAAGCCGCTGTGAGACCTCCCCGATTAAGGTGCGAGCTCTTTCCCCTCATCTATCCGTCACATTTACTCGTACTTCCAGCAACTTTTGGACTTCATCTCTTCTAGCAGACTTATCCGTATTTCCGAGCCTTATATGTGATTCCTGTCCGTCGGACCAAGGGTTTGCCTACAGCTTCCTTCAGATTCCACCTCACGGTGGACACCCTTGCTGTTCAGCTATGTGTTTCCTCGTTGCCTAGGCACACTCGGGACTTGCACCCGCTAGAGCCCGCCCATGGCGGGCAAACTAAAAAAACCTTTTCCGTGTTTGGAAAAGGTCAAATAAACATATAAATACATGCAGAAATAAAGTATATGATTTTAAGTTTTATTCACGACAAGGAGAAGCTCGCGAAGCGTGCTTTTTCTTGTTTATCATATACGAACTTGAAGTTATCAAAAAGCAATGTAATTTATCTGTCTACGATTTTCCACAACAACTAACCATGTGTAAAGCATGGTTATAAACAAAAATATTCAGTTGTATTAATCACAGACAACGCTTCATCGGAGTACCTCGCTTTACGTATATTTCTTTATATGGTAACATAATTTTACTGCAATGTCAATTTTTGTATCCATTGAGAATTTCACTAATTTACCAAATACTAGTTGCAGTTTGCCCCATAGCCAGGGTATAACCTTCCTTCAATTCCACGATCACAGAACCAACAATTATTTCTTCTCCCCTATCGTTACCAGCAAATGCACCATAAGCAATATAATCGTTTTCTGTAATGTCTTGATAGGTATCAAGACCTGAAATAGTATTCCTAAAACAAATCTGATCATTCGCAACTAAGTTAGTCAAAATATGAGGTTTGGTTAAATCAAATTCTTTAAATGTGATATCTTCTACTTCTGCTTCCTATAATGATTCGTTACTTTCGTTGGAGCTGTTAGATGATATATACTTCCATGTTCTGGCCAGCCTTTTTTCTCAATATGCGCATTATACACTTCTTCCATGTCAAAATTGCCAATGCTTAACTGGCACGCACGATTACTTAACCCCTTCCTAAGTTCTAGGGCACGGTTAAAACTACTAGGTACGGTTGTCTTATGCTTGATAGGAACCCAAATTTCACCTCGCTTTTCTCCTTTTCTATGGTTACCGTAATACATCTCAAATGCAGTCTTATTGATTAATTCATAACCGGAGTTTGGAAGCCATTCTGAATAAATCCTTGCCCATAAAGCGGATACCTCACAATCATTAGCAGAAAAAATTGCCCACTGTCCAGCTAGAATATGTAATCTCACATATTGATCCGATACATAGATACCATCCCTCATATATTGTATGTACTCAGAAAGAGGAATTCCGGTAATATAATTAAATATGCGCTGGAAGTGATAGGATGAATAAGAAGTCAAAGCAGCCAGACTATAAAGGCTGACTGCTTAATTCATGATAAGGAAAAGTTTGTGAAGATCTGAGCATGGGTAGGTAATATAATTAACTGGTTGGACAAAGAGTGCATGATTCAGAAAAATAATTCGCACTTCATATAATACAATACCTGGACCAATGGGTAGCTGAATATGTAGAACTTGAGCTATTTGCGATTATCCACCATACTGCTGTTAATGAACTGGATATATTCGAGAAATCAATGACCAAGAGAGAGTTGTCCATAACCGAATCATTAACCTCTGTGCTATATGAATATGACCGACCACGATATTTTAGATATAGTTAAACAGCTAAAAATTTCCATCAAATCAGACTAAAATGTTTCTATCCCGACTTTTGAAATAATCTTATGTCGGGTATTATCTTCTATTATACAACAAAGCAGCCAGACTATAAAAGACTGACTGCTTAATTCATGACAAGGAAAAGCACGCTTCGC
>DPVV01000215.1:17765-18226 GCA_003526525.1 Lachnoclostridium phytofermentans
CTTCGCGAACTTTTCCTTGTTTCTGATAATTATTTTAAATCTCTATTATTGTGTTTCATATACTCTTCTACCATCTTATAGTATTTATTGTCCAGTTCTCCATTCTCATAATAGAATTCCAATGACTGTACATGAGTCAAAACTCCATCAATCTCAACGATATCTGTATTTTGATATAGAACTTCATCGGTGTCCGACCCGAGAAATTCTCCATAAAGCATGCACCTTACTTTCATACCTGAGAACTTCGTATCATAATACTTAAAACCCGGAAATACTTCAGAAAACTCACCAGCTTCACCAAAAAAGTCCAGTACTTTCTGCCCTTCATTCCATTTAAAGGTGATACATATTTTATCAAGCTTAAATTCTAACCCATGTGCAAAAATCATTGTCGATCCGTCTACCTTAAACGTCATTCCTGATTCTTTTAGCTTTTTTACGAGTTGTAAAAGGATTTT
>DPVV01000345.1:0-1044 GCA_003526525.1 Lachnoclostridium phytofermentans
CAATAGCCATACTCATCAAAAAATTTAATTAAGTTCTCCACTGTGATACCACCAAGCTAGTGATACGTCTGTCTATTAAATCTTCAATTGTATTCCAGATGGAAGGAAACTTAATTTCGCATTTAGAGTCTAAACATTTTTTATCCGAGTAAATAATGGTCTTAACAGGGCATTAAATACTATCCCAGTTATTATTGATACAAAAGTACATGATGTATCAATTTGCCAGACAATAACTGGCAATTCTCCCTAATACAGAACCTCCACTACACTTAACTGCGTTATTCTCATACCATTTTCTATCTTTATCCGACATTATAAAATACTCTTCAACACAATCATAAAGTGTATAATCGTTTGACAAATCAACAGATAAACACTCTGATTCAGTGTAAATACCATCAAATTACAATTCTATATCCTCTTCCTCCTCACCATATGAATATTCAAAAACAATCTCTTGTTCAAAATGATGTATCTCCTTAGAATGAACATAACTTTTTATAAGGTACTCATTATCTTCCATATCATAATAGGAAGTATTTATATCTAAATACTTGCATTGTTTTACTATTGAAAAATATACTGTAACATATGCCTTTATCGTATTATTTTCTCCTAGTTCAGAGTAATCAAAATTATACGATATATTATCTACCTCTGTTCCTATTACTTCAAACTCTTCTCTTTCGTCAAACTCGAATAAAAATTCTTGAGCTACATAAATTTCAATTTGTCACACTTCTTTATTAATAAATCTTTTTAGAAATTCCTTAAGTTCTTTGAATTCATTTGTAATATCATCTCTCAAAATATATTCTGTTTTCCATTCCCATTTACTTCTGCTTAAATCATATAATCTGAATGTTTGTACTGGAACTAACCCGTTACTTTTATTATAGAATTCCCATTTCAGCGCATCTGTTAAAATTACTCTGTCATTTTTCATAGCGGACAAATGTCTTTTTAGTTCAATCTTTAAAGTATCACTATATTTTTCGTAATCCTTATGATAGATGGGACTTAAATATGGTGATTTAACCT
>DPVV01000345.1:1168-6343 GCA_003526525.1 Lachnoclostridium phytofermentans
TACAACAGCACGATAATCAACCACATTTTCTTTATTTATCCAGTTCCAACCATTAGCAATTACCAAATCAGGTGTAGTTGGCTTTTCTGTTCCATTTTTATCTATGTATGTTCCACATATTGAAAATAGTCATGACTTGCCGTTTGGTTACCTTTTTTAGAACTATCTTCAACATCTAAGTCACCACAAATACCACAGATGAATTTTTTTACTACTTCATTTTCAAAATTTATTTCTCTAACATCATTATTATTTTTATATTTTTCAAACCACTTTATATACTTATCAAATGTAATCTCGCTAAATTCTACTTTATCAAAAACATCCATTATTATCTCAACTCCTCTATAAAGTTCTATTAATTATTACACAATGATAAAATAGCTATTTACTGCAAAAAAAACCATACCTACCTTCACTGCGTCCTTTTGTAAATGCTATATCATGATATTGCCCTGATAAACTTTTTGGCGGTATTTTATTATCAATTAAAATTGCTTGTTTTTCTTTAAACTTGTCTGCAAAAAAAGAAAATAGTCCATCTTGTAAAGAATTATCAACAAAATCATCATCTTTCATATCGTCTAATTCTGATTCTTTTAGTGTCGTAAGTGGTGAGTCTAATATCAATACATTAGAGAAAGAATGTTCAATTTTATTTAAGTAAAGCATAAGTGAAGCACTAAAAACTGCATAGAAAAAAGCCCTAAATCCCTTCCCATTAGCCAACCTATGAACTCCATCAATAATGATATCTTGAGATTTAACATCAAAGATTACTTTTTCGAATCCAATATATCCACATGCAATTAGAGAGTCTTTAAAAACTTCACATAACTCATCGTAAATATGCTGCTCAACCCCTAACCCATCTGTTACAGAATCTTGCTTTACACTCTTACTTTCTTCAAAAGTTATTATCTCACCTGTTTTTCGTTCTATTGTATTACCAATATCAGATATCCTTCTGTCAATTTTAGCCTGTTCAATTAATGCTTTAATAACGACTTTTAAAGGTTTTAAATCTTGAGCCGAAATCTGACCTATTTCTTCATCGTATTTTTTTACTTTTTCATCCCCTAACAATAACAGTTCATTTATATGTAATAATTCAAAGTTTAAATCATTAATAGAATTTTCTAATTCTTTGAGATTAATCTTAATTTTAGCCTTTTCATCACTACAGCAAACAATAATATCATCGTGATTTGTTTCTTCAACATTGTTTGTAACTACACTATCGCAAAGTGGACAATGGTGCACTGCAATTTGCGATAGCAAATTGTCACCAACGGATATAAAATCCAGCCTATCCAAGTCACTTAAATACTGACTTTTTAATAATTGAAATTTATCATGCATTATTTGTGATTTGTTTTTTTGTAAATTTAATTTATTATTTTCTGTATTAATGTTCTGCAATTCTTGTCTTTTAATCTTTATATTTTTTTCAATCTCACTAATTTTTTCTTTATAGTAATCTAAACTATATACACCATCTAACTCTATTTCATTTCTATTATTTAGTAAGTTCTCTTTTTCTTGATTTAAAGAAATAATTTCATCCTTTATATAATCAATTTTTGCTTCATTCTTTGCCTTCCTTATCTCAGCTTTTTCTAATTCAGCGCATGCAATATCGTCTTGATTTGTCAGTAGATATCTAAACACAGATTTACTATACGTCTGTTGCGTACTTTCAGTTTCTACAACCGGGGATTTATCCTCCGAAATTATTTCCGTCTCAGAGATGTTTGTTAAATGAGCTATTGCTCGAAAACTTAATGTAACTTTTTTCCCATCTTGGTTTTTAACTAAATATTTATTTTCTTTTATTCCTATTAGTTCCAGCAAAAATTTTGAAATATTATCAGAGCGCTCTGGATCATGCTTTCCTTTCAATTTAAGGGGTATATGTTTATCAACATACTCAATACCACACATATAATAATATATATCTTTACCATTTAAAAAACGCAAAATAGTAATCGGTATATCAGTATCAAAACTTCTTATTTCAAAATACAGCTTTGAATACCCCTCGCTTTCAGGAATACTCTTAATTTTTTTAGCACCAAGAGCATAATCAATACACTGAAAGATGTATGATTTCCCCGTATTTGACGGACCATGAATCACATTGAGACCTTTTTTGAATGTAACCTCTGCATCCTCTTTTCCCTCTCCTGTAACCTTAATCTTCTTTATGTAAAATCCAAACATGATTAATCCTCCTCAAGATACGGATAAAAACTGTCAAATTTATTATTAATATTGCTTTTTCGATATAAAATGATATCCTTTAGTTCTTTATCTGTTTTTGTCCTTGTTTCATCAATAATCAATTTAATATTCCTCAAAAGATGCTCCGAATAAATAGTTTCAACACTATCTAATAACCATAATGTGTTTCCATTACATCCAAAAGTCAATCCTTCATTAGTTTCAACATCGACTAAACCTTTTAAAGCTAACTCAATTATCGCTTTTTTCAAATTTTCTCTTTTTTCAAAAACTTCAATTGATTGGAATGGATATTTTGGATGCAAATTTGTAGCATCTTTCTTAACTTCTTCAACATAAAGGCATAGATAGTCTAAATATAATAGCCTATCTATGTTACAAAATTTAGGATGTAGTTCTTTTAGAATAAATAGACTCCTTAATCCCAACTCTGATTTTGTATTATATAAACTATCATTCATCTAAAGTCCTCCAATTAATTAAATCGGCATTAGCTAAATGATGACAGATCCCTTTCTTATCCACATTTCCAACAAAGTGAAGATCCCTATCAACCCTGCTAATTGAGAGATTAACTCTTGTCGATTCATGCATAGTCTTTTTTAACTTATCAAATCCATCTTTGAATTCCATTTGAATATAATCACTTATTCCAGAAAACATCTCATCTTTCAAAATTTCAAATTCACTTTCAGTAGAAAAAATATCCCGAATGCATCTTTTGAGAGACTCTGCAGAATAATATTCTTGCCGTCTACTACTAAAGTCCTTTAACAAATCAGCATATTGACCAAGTTTATCAATATCAATATTTTCTTTCTTATTTTCAGAATATGCCGCTAATATTTTATCTAAATATCTACATTCTATAGATTCTATATCAGTTGGCGGTTCAATTACAATACTTCTTTGTGGTTTAATATTTCCTCCAAACCGAAAATAAAAATAATTGGTGTGCCTATATTCTTCTATTATAGTGTTCATAGAATACGTATCAATAATATTAAAATCAAATTGTTTAATAAATTCTAACAAGCTATCATCTAATAATATTGTCTTTTTTTCTATCAGGTTTTTACTGCACTTGTCATCCCACTCTTGGATAAGACCATTTCTGATATTTTCTTTATTTTCTAATAATGTTCTCAATTTTTTACTCAAATCATGTGATGCAATTATGTAATACTTTTTTGGCATGGGAATATCATTTTTATAAACAAAATAACAAAGTTTACCAAACTCAATCCAATATTGGCTCGGTTGTAACTGTGCAGAATATTTTTTACATTGATAATAATCAAAGTCGCCTGTTTCATACTCTGCAATTACATCTCTACCTTTATCACCTGCTCCACCTATTCGATAAACATCTTTATACTTTGTTTTTGCACATGCTGCTGCCCACTCTGTAATAAATTCTTCAAACTCTTCATCAGAAAAATCTTTAAGCCTTTGAATAGGTGGGATAACTGCTTCAAAAACCGATTGATCATTTAGTGGTTCAACATTACTATCTAAACTATAGAGTTTAAATGTTGTAGTTATCATCTGATCCCCCTTACACATTTTTGTATTTCTGCTGTCCCGATGATGTCTTTTCAATCAGAACAATCCCTATATCATCTGTTTTTATATATTTGAGAAGCAAAGTGCCAAGAAACAATCGATTGCTATGTGAATTTCGGTTCCATTCATATCCTTTGAACAGATCACGGACCAAGAATACTTCTCCCGATAAAAGATTTGCTAATTCAGCTTTTGCGATTTCCAATAATTCATTTCCTATCGGCATTTTCTTACCTCCCAATAGGAATAACAATATCACAACATTGTTATTCCAATTGTACTCTTAAGTGGAGCGTAATACAAGAAAATATATCCATAAAATTGGTAATATTACAAATTACAACATTCTAATCTCAGCCTACATTACCACCTCTTATTCCATATCCCAGAGAACTTCCATCTCCTCTCTGGTTGCCACTGAGAATTCCTTGGGTTCTGCATCTCCTTGTAGATGAAATCAAATCTTTCATCTACAAATAGTAGAATATAGCAAAAAGCATCATGCCAAAGTCGCCCACTATGGACAGCTCTAAACATGCTGCTTTCTCATACATTCCATGTACCGATTCCTCTCTCACAGATCATCTTCTGCAATCATTCTTCATCATTACAATTCATTTTTCATAACATTTTTTCACATTAAAAAGTCAATTGACAAAACTTACGATATTTTGCGATCAGAAAAAATACTTTCAAATCGCCGTAAACCTCATTAAATCACATGCTCCGGTTCTCCCGCATCCAACTCATACGGAGTCACCTGATATACATAATAATTCAACCAATTCGTATACAACGCATTAGCATGTGCTCTCCAAGAAAGATTAGGTCTTTTCATGGAGTCATCACTAGGATAATAATTCTTTGGTAATTGGATTTCCAATCCTTTATTTACATCCCTCTTATACTCATTATCCAAAGTTATTCTGTCATACTCCGGATGTCCCATCACAAAGATATGTTTTCCATCTCCCCCCATCACAATAAGTACTCCAGCTTCCTCTGATTCTGCAAGAATCGTAAGATTAGAGTTTTGTAATATCTCTTCTCTCGATGTTTCCGTATGTCGGGAGTGAGGGGCTAGGAATACATCATCAAATCCTCTCACTAATGGTTCTTTTCTATTTAATAATTTATGTTCAAAGATTCCAAACATTTTAGCAGGAAGAGGATATTTCTTAATTCCATAGTGATAATAAAGTCCAGCTTGAGCTCCCCAGCAAAGATGAAGTGTCGAAGTCACATGTGTTTTCGACCATTCCATAATTTTTTTCAGCTCATTCCAATAAGTTACCTCTTCAAATTCCATCTGTTCTACAGGAGCACCAGTAATGATTAAACCGTCAAAACGCCTATTTTTCACAT
>DPVV01000292.1:0-18545 GCA_003526525.1 Lachnoclostridium phytofermentans
TCTTTTCCTGTTCCTGAATAGAAGCGGCTGAACATTTCATAATATTCCAGTCGCAATACCTGAATACCTACAATCAATCCTTCTAGGCCAGCAACCAATAAATTACCCAGAATAATAACTAATATATTTGGATGTGATCCTTCCGCATGTGCAAGCATTAATACAACTGACATCATACCTGCATGACTTAGTGCAAAAGCACCAACACGCACGAAGGATACTGTATTGGTTATATAGCTAAGTATAACTTCAAACATCTCAAAGAAGGTCTCAAGGAAAAACATACCTTTACTACCAGGAATCAAATCAGTCTTCTTTTCAATAAGTCTTGTAAGTGGCTCTTTTATAAAAATAAGCATTAAAGGAATTACAATTGTTATAAACAATAGAAAAACTCCTGGTAAAGTGTGGCCTGTAAATAGTAATACAACGATTCCTACCACAGAACCATAGAATACGAATCCTGCAATACCATTGGTATCAAAAAATATCTTTTCAATATTTTTTTCTCGAATACCATTTATTATATTAAATATCATTGCTATGAAAATAAGGAATACTCCAAATCCAACTGCTGTAATTAATACAGTCATTGGATCTTTCATTGGATTCGTCCAAATAGGTTCAATCCATTCTTCAAATCCAAATACACTACCATATAAGAAACCAAATATAGTGGAAAATATTCCGGCACAGGATAATATTGCTGCAAGATTTAACTTTTTAACTTTATATAATATAAAGCCACCAACTACAAGACATAAGCCTTGACCAACATCACCGAACATCATACCAAACATAATAGAGTAAGTTAATGCTACAAATATGGTAGGGTCAATTTCTTTGTATGATGGTAAGCCATACATCTTTATGAATGTTTCAAATGGCTTAAAAATTCTTGGATTTTTGAGTTTCGTGGGGGGTTTTGAGGTAGTACTACTGGCATGGTCATCCACGAAACAAGTCACCTCATGATCCCCTCCTATCTCCCTAAGGAATAATTCCGTATCCTTTTCAGACATCCATCCGCAAAGAATATAATAAACCTCTTCTTTCTGCCTAGTACAAGCAGCAAGTTTTCTAATTTGTTGGTTATCACAATATTCTTTTAACTTCTCATAGGCTGCAACAAAATCTGCTGCATGCTTTTTAAGTACGTCCTTCATCGTGAGTAATAATTCATCCTGTTGTTTTAACAAAGAACGGCGTTCTTGCTTTAAGCCCTGGTTGATGTCATTTAAGGTATCGGAATACCCTTCTGGGAAATCCATATCTTCAAAATGCAGGGAAGATAAAATAGCGTCTACCTTTGTTGCATGAATCGTTGGTACAAAATAAGCACCATAAACATAATTTTTATCGGATTTACATTCTATAAAGATTGTGTTCATATCTTCATAGATATATTTTGTTAACTTCTCATAGTAATCAATTGCAATACGGCCAAATTGACATCGTATAAATTGAAAACTATTTACTTTAGAAAGCTCAAGATCGAAGGAAAGATAAGGTTTGATTTCATCCTGTCTTTCAGCAATGGTTTCTAACTTCTCTTTGATTTCTTTCTTTTGCACGTCTAGATCATCTAGCATCAGATGCATTTTTTCTAATAAATCCTCAGCCTCTTTATAGGTGATTTCGCGTCCCGAAGGCTTTATTTCAGGACGAAGTTGTTTCATGGTATCTTCAGCTTTTAATAAGCTTTCTCTATACGTATTCGTGTCCACGTAAGGAGTAAGATTGTGTATATCGCTCAGTTCTGATAGAGCATTTTCAACGTGTAACTCATATTTACTTAAATACTGAGTAATTACACGGTTAATGTCCTCCTTAGGACCCGTAATGCGTAAAAACTTCATTTTCTCAATCACCGTAATTCACCTCCATGTGGTTAATTTAGTGTGAAAATTGCTTTTATTTTCACACTACATAAAACTAAAGTTTAATAATCAATTCTAAAATATGATCAGATTCCAATCCGTAACGGATACACTCGAGTACAGTGGTCAAATTATCAATCTCTAATTCTTTTAGGTATAGATAATTTAAGATTGGCGCAATGCTAACTGGATACTTAACCTTACTAAATTGATATGCATACAAAATAGCTTCAAAATAAGCTCTCTCCATATCATCCTGAGTTAGATTTTCCTTATCAATTCGATATTTTGAAGCTTGTAAAAGATTCGTAAATTCCGTAATTGAACTAGCATTAATCATATTCATTAAATCATGCTGATTTAACTTATAGGAAATCGGAATGATAACCGCTAAGATATCTGCTGGTTCTACCGCGTAGTATTTTTTACTACGGTAGATCATCATGATATTCGCAACGTCGATTCTTGTACCGATAGCCCTAGTGAGGGTTTCTTGTTCTTTCCCTTTTAATACTTTATTCTTACGCTTCCATAATGCCTTATAATAGTAAACATCCAACTGCATCTCTAGATCAAACAAGGTTTTATGGTTGGAATTCAACATTCGCATAAATAGGGGGAAGTATTCTGTACCCCGAAGAATGTTTGTAAACTCTTCCAAATTTTTTGCATTTTCTAATTCTACCAACCGTAAAGAGGAATGTTCTTTAAAAATCTCTCGATATACTCCTAGATTTAATTTAATTTCTGGACTATACAGCTTTTGCAAACAACTTTTTAGCATTGACACTTCGTAATGGAAAAATACTAGCTTTAATATTTCTCTTTGTTTTTTATCGGCAAACCGATATAATTTTGCAAAACTGTCATACAACGAGTTTTTTAATACCATCTCTATCTGCCCTCTGTGCACAGCATTTTCACTTAGTGCCGCAAAGAATGGCTGATATGCATCATGAGATTTAAAATATAGGACAAATTCATTGACTGAAGTCATCTCGGAAAGTTTTCTATAATCATCGCCTTTGATGAGTTTACTCTCCATTGCCTTTGATTTTGTAGTGATACCACTGTACGATAGTAATTTACCTGACACGCGATCACTCTCCTATCAATTGTTTCATAATTTGCTTCACTAAATCATCTTGTTTGTCACTAAATTCCTGATTAAGTTTTTCGAGATTTTGTTCATACTCCTGCATCATGTTTGCTCTGGCGGCTTCCACTTCACTTTCATTTTTCTTTCGCAGATGTTCTACCTTTTCCTCTACTTCTTTATTCAGCTCATTATCATACTGTTCAAGGTCTACTCTGCTCTTTTGATAGATTCGTTGCTTTTCGTCTTCAGCTAGTTTTAAAATGTTCGATGCTTTTTCTTCAACTTCTACCATTAAACTAAGTATCTGCTCCATGCCACACCTCCTAAATCTCAATTTATTTCAACTTTCACACACTTCCATAACACCCACCACAATAGGACAAAATTATTTTTTATAATTCATTATCCTTTTTATGGAAGCTTAACCAATTCCTAGGTATATACTGGAAAGTAAGAAAACCGTATTCATAATACTCTTTTCTACTACAAAATCAATCCTTTTTTCTTTCCTTAACGAAAACTTAACAGCTTACTTGACCATATTTTATGTCAGTTTAGATATTAATTACTAGAATATCGACCTCCTTCAAAATCGTTTTTTCCACACGGAACAACCGACTCCTATCTTCATTTTTATTGAATAATCAAGGTATCACTCGGGAATTTTAGTTCTGAAATCTTCTTAATTTCTTGAATGTTTTATACCATGATTTTTCTCCTAGAGACTTGTCCCCTCATCCTCATTGAATTAAGGTACAAAAAGAATCACAACATTACTTGGATTAAAATAATATTTATTTGGAAGTTATTGTTTGCTCTTAAGGGAGCATAGATAGATAAATTACGTTGACCTTATAATTTTCCCACAAATGCTCCTTAATTATTAATAATTTGATAGATTCTTTATTTCTTTAGTAACTGCAAGCCCAATCAGGTACCAACATAAAAAATGAATCATATCGATTTATTCTTATATTTTGATTCCCTACTATGTTATCCATTATGATTCATTTCCACCAAATAAGTTGTAACCACATATGCTATAAAGACTACTTAATAAAGTAGACACATAGCAAATATCTATCAATAAAAAACAGTAAATTCAGCATCAAACCTAATCATATGTATTAGTTTGAGACTTTATTTACCTGTTAGATATAACTTTTATTTATATTATATAGGAAATAATACAAACTATCTACTCTTTTTAGGAAGAGGTTAAATTAATCCTATGTTTTCGGTATTTTAGTATTTTATTTATTGATAAATTACATATATTGGTTAGAATTTCACATTTAATGGTATTTAACCCCTTTTTATTCATATTCCTTCAGGTTATAACAATTTTTCTAAGATGAGAGAAAATAAGAACATTCTTTACATATTCTGTCTTTACGGAAATGACTTATTGCTATGGATCAAGAGAAAAAAATGGCTGTAGCAAAAAGATTCTTCTTTAACAACTTGCAAAATAAAATAGTATTTGTGACATAAAATAGTATTAGTGACATAAAAAGGTACCTTGAAATGGCTTTTACAAACCAAATCAAGATACCTTTTCCTACCACCATGTTTCACACTACCTTCTTATTTAAAGCAGATATTCGCAACCGCTTACGCTACTTGCTCATAACCTCTTTTCCACTACGTGGCATTACAGTAATGTTATTCCATTATTACTTAATTTCTCTATATCCTCTTCCTTCCAGAACGAGGATTGGACTTCCCCTATGTGGGCCTTACGTAAGAAGAACATACATATTCTACTTTGTCCAATACCACCACCTACGGTATATGGAAGTTCACGATTTAAAACAGCCTTTTGAAATGGGAGTTCGGAACGGTCCATACAGTCAGCAATTTTTAATTGGTTTGCTAATGACACCTCATCTACACGAATACCCATCGATGACAATTCAAGTGCTATATCAAGAACAGGATAATATACAATAATATCGCCGTTTAAAGACCAATCATCATAGTCAGGTGCTCTTCCATCGTGTCTTTCACCGCTTGCAAGAGCGCCGCCAATCTGCATAATAAATACCGCACCTTTTAGCTTTGCAATCTTGTACTCTCTTTCTTTTGGTGTATCATTTGGATACATATTCTCTAATTCCTGCGTTGTAACAAATGCAATTTCTTTCGGCAGAATCTTTCCAATGTATTCATATTTATCAGAGATATAATGTTCTGTATCTCTTAATGCCTGATATACACTACGGACAACCGATTTTAAGGTTTCTACATTTCTTTCGTCATGTAGAAGTATTTTTTCCCAATCCCACTGATCAACAAAAATAGAATGTATATTATCTGTATCCTCGTCACGACGAATTGCATTCATATCCGTATAAAGGCCTTCTCCATAAGCAAAGCCGTACTTCTTTAACGCCATCCTCTTCCATTTTGCCAAAGAGTGAACGATCTCCACTATTGCATCATCCTGCTCTTTAACTCCAAAACTTACCGGTCTTTCTACTCCATTTAGATTATCATTCAATCCAGTTTCCGGACGAACAAATAAAGGTGCAGAGACACGTGTTAGATTTAACTGTTTTGCAAGCTGTCTTTCAAAATGGTCCTTGACATGCTTGATTGCTCCCTGCGTATCCTTAATATCTAGAGCGGAGTGGTAGTCTTTGGGTAGTAATAATTCTAGCATTCCTCTACCTCCTAAAAAATCTAGCTTTCTCTATCATATCCTTACATGAATAGTTAGTCAATAAATATATTTTAACATTTATCAATATTATGTATAATTATAAGTTGTTTATCGCGATAAATAATAATGAATTGAATGATAACAATTCATTATTCTGTTGATAAACCCTTGGGGATCGTTTTCTTTCTGGTAACGTGATACAGCATAATTCCGATGCTCGCTACAATCAGTTCAGTTGTTGGGAACACGAACCAAACACCCAGTATTCCGCCAAGCGAGGATAGCAAAAAGGCCATTGGAATGATAATTAAAAACCCACGCAAAATTGATATGATATGTGCCGGGCGTGCATAATCAGTCGATGTAAAATATACAGAAATAATGATGTTAAATCCAGCAAAAACACATGCAGTGAAGTAAATTTTCAAACCTTTTATAGCAATGCTTTGCAAAAGCTCATTCTTCTCACTATTAAAAATACTTGCAATTTGCGGGGCTCTTAAAAATACAGTTACATAAACAATTCCTGAAACAATCAACATGGAAATCAGAGCATATCGTAAAATTGCCTGTACATTTTCACGATTACGAGCTCCATAGTTACTACTTATTATCGGCTGGATACCTTGAGCGATACCTGTATATATCGAAATTACCACTAGTGAAAGATTGGCAATAATGCCATAGGCAGCAATTCCTACATTCCCTTGCAATCTCAGTATAATTATATTAAAAACAATCATAACAATACCGGAGGATACCTCTGTAATAAGCGATGGGATTCCACTTGAAACAATGCTTCTAATAAGCTTTATTGAGAGGTTACACTTCGTTAAATGAAAACAATTCTTCTTTCGAAAAAAGAATGGAGAGAGAATCAGTATACTAATTACCGGCGCAAGACCAGTAGCGAGAACAGCACCGAAGATCCCCATTTCAAGTGGAAACATAAAAACATAATCAAGTACTATGTTTGATAAGCTCCCACCTAACATTGCAATCATGGAGAGTTGCGGAGAACCATCATTTCGTACAAAACATAAAAGAACATTATTCAATAAAAACATGGGAGCAAACAATAGTATTACTTGTAAATAGGTTTTACTCATATGTAAAACTTCTCCCTCCGCACCCAATAGCATTACTATCCTATCGGAGTAAAAAAGTCCAAGTACAAAGAAAATAACAGCAAAACCAAGTGCCAAAAAAACAGTATTCGTAAATATACGATTTGCGCTATCCGTTTCATTTTGGATACTCTTAATAGAATACCCCGTAGCGCCTCCCATACCAAGCATTAAGCCACTTCCATGAATGAAGCTATAGATTGGAATTGCAAGATTGAGTGCAGCCAGACCATTCGCCCCAAGCCCTTTCGAAACAAAGAAAGTGTCCGCTAAGATATAACAGGACAGCCCTATCATACCAAGGACGTTTAACGATGAGTATTTAAAAAAATTCTTCAAACATTCCGTATTTTTCATATTTACCTCCATACAAAAATAAAAAGCGCCAGAGTTTTATATCTTCTATGGCCTAACGATATAAAACCTGACGCTTAAGTTCTTTACTCGGCAGTAAAGAATAAGTCAATTACTGATTCAATTTTGGGCTTAGTGTATCACATGGTATACGGATTGTCAACGCTAAGTCATTTATTCTAAAATACTTGGTTATGATTAATCACTAATAAAACTGAAGTTGAATTATGGAATATTTTGTGTGATAATATCCTTATTATTATATTAGGAGGGTGAGCATGAAAAAAACAATATCTATTTTACTAACCATAATGTTAATTTCAATTTTCATGACTAATAATGTATACGTTCAGGGAGCTGAACAAGTTAAGCTTAATGTAAATAAAAAGACGTTATACATCGATTCTACATATCAACTAAAAGTAATTGGATCTACGAAAAAAGTGATGTGGAGATCCAGTGATTCGAATGTTGCTTCTGTTACCAAAAACGGTAAAGTCACAGCTAAGGATCAAGGAAGTTGTACTATAACCGCAACAGTTGGCTCTGGGAGTGGCAGCATTAAGTTACAATGCAAAATATACGTAAAAAGTAGACTTAATGCAAGTTCAACATTAATATACTGCCCTATGGATGAATTTCAAGAAATACAAATTACTATGAAAAATCCAAAAAAAAATGAATTTCTAAGCTATTCTATTAATTCTTCGAGTCATGTTGAAATCGAATTAGGAGAAAATAGAGATAATACTACAACCGTTTATATCAGTCCTCTTAGCAAAGGTACAACAACCATAACTTTTAATATAGTATCCTCAGAAAGCAATTTATCGTATACATTGTCCAATCCATTAGAAATAACAATATGTGTTGGTATAAGTGTTATGGATGAATGGATATCAAAAAAAACGCTCAATGAGGTTTTTGATATCTACGTAATTGAGGGTGAATACTTAGAAATTATGTATGAAAAAGGACTGTATTCAGCTAAGTCGATAAATTTGACGCCACCCCAAGAAATAGAAATAGGAAAAGAGTATAAAAGCAAAAATATTCGTTTTAAATATAAATCAAAAAATGAGATTCTTTATAATGTTACTGATTTAAGAACAGAAAGTATAATTAAATAGAAAATACAGCCCCTGTGCTACAAAAATATAACAAAAGCTCTCAATCCAATGTTGTATGTAGTATAATTTTCATATGCATATGTTAAGGCATACTCATGCAACAATGCTCCTTCAAGCAGGTGTTGCCATGAAGGAAGTTCAGTAAAGGTTGGGCATTGTTTGCTACTACAATGGAAGTCTATACTCACACCGCAAAGGAATCAAGGAAGCAAACTGTAGAAATTTGAAGAGATTTTGTTCGGTGGGAAATCCGTGGGAAAATAGAAAAAATCAAGGGAATCAGATTACTGAAACCCTTGATTTTTCTAGCTTTGTAACAGGGGCAGTAGGATTTGAACCCACGACCTGCGGTTTTGGAGACCGTTATTCTACCAGCTGAACTATACCCCTATATTTGATTTTTATGTGTCACTCACTGTGCTATATCATGATACAATGAATTGTCATAATTGTCAAGAGAAATATGAAAATAATCTCTCCTTATCTCAGATATCTCAAACACTGATAAATAGCATATTTACGCAGTTTTTTCACTGTAACGACTTATTTATGTAAATTTTACCATGTTAAATCGTCTTAATATCTCACTTTTTTATAAAAAGATTATCTTAGCCTTATCTTAAAATATAGACAGCATTGCAAAAAAAGGTGTCTCAAAATGTATGTAATCTACATTTCAAAACACCTCTCAATTTCTTTAAAAACCAGGATTATTCCTAAAACCTCTATTAATAAGCTGTTATATGCTCATCTATAAAGCTCTATAACCTTTAAAGCCTAATGTATATACTATACTAATTTTCTACCCATTAAAACACCCATCACAGATGCCATCATAAGACCTCTTGTCCATCCTGAAGAGTCTCCTAGACAATGAAGTCCTTTAATGTTAGTATCAAACTCTGGTGTCATCTTAATGCGGTTGCTGTAAAACTTTAATTCTGGTGAATATAATAAAGTTTCTGAACTTGCAAATCCAGGAACCACATTATCCACTGCCTGAATAAAGTTAATAATATTGGTCATTGCACGGTATGGCATTGCTGCTGTAATATCTCCAGCAACAGCATCCGGAAGTGTTGGCTTTACATTGGATTGGCTTAATTCCTTTGGCCAAGTTCTCTTTCCGGAGAGAATATCTCCATAACGCTGTACTAAGATATGTCCACAACTTAGCATATTCGTTAATTCACCAACCTTTTGTGCATAAGCAATCGGTTGATTAAATGGAACGCTAAAATTATGAGAAACTAAAATAGCAAGGTTTGTATTATCAGACTTCATTTCCTTGTAGGAATGACCATTTACTACAGCTAAGTCATTATCATAATTTTCTTGGCTAACAAATCCTCCAGGATTTTGACAGAAGGTACGTACCTTATTCTTAAATGGAGCTGGATATCCAATTAACTTGGATTCGTATAATACTTTATTCACATCCTCCATAATCTCGTTACGAACTTCCACACGTACTCCGATATCTACTGTTCCTGGCTGGTGAGCAATATCATGTTCTTCACATATTTTCTCAAGCCAATCAGCACCTTTACGTCCTGTTGCAACAACAATACTATCTCCCCTTAACTCAATGCAGTCATCGTGCTTTATTGCATTTTCAATAATCGCACCGGTACAGGTATTCTCTTCAATAATGATATCTTTACATATATAATTAAAATAAATCTCGACACCATTTTCTAACAGATACTCTTCAATGCTTTGATAAATCATTTGAGCTTTCTCTGTTCCAAGGTGACGAATTGGACAATCTACCAATTTTAAACCAGCTTGAATCGCTCTTTTACGAATTTCCTTTGTTTTTTCTGGCTGACCTACTCCCTCGATTTTGTTATCAGCACCAAATTCTAGATAAATTCCATCGGTATAATGAATTGTTTCTTGAGCAAGATCTTCACCAATAAGAGTTGGTAAATCTCCACCCACTTCATAGCTTAAAGACAATTTTCCATCTGAAAAAGCTCCAGCACCGGAAAATCCTGTTGTGATATGACAATAAGGCTTACAATTCATACATTGCTTGGTTTTTGTTTTTGGACAACTTCGTTTTTCTACAGAACGGCCTTTTTCAACAATTGCAATCTTTTTCTTGCTACCCTTTTTGATCATCTCAAGTGCAGTAAAAATACCTGCTGGGCCTGCTCCAATAATCACGACATCATAGTGTTTCATCTGCATCTTCCTTTCGGTAATTCCTACATCAGTTTACTGATTCGAAACTTTATTCTGTAACTATAAAGCGGTGAAAAATCAATTGCTTCCATATCCCCTTATTTGCATCCCTGATATGTAGACAATAGTTTCTTAACCTTATCTATTATAGATAGTATGAACGCCTTGTGTCAAGCAAGAGCTAACTAACAGACTGGACCAATCCATACGACACTCTACAATACTATATCTTAAACTGTTCCACAATTTTTTGTAAGTCCTTTGCATGTTGCATTGACTCAGATACGATCTCTGTAGTTTTTCCAGTAAGCTCAACAGTATTTGAAGTCTTATGAGCGATATCATTTATTCCAGTTGCAGATTCCGAAATCGTATCGTTAATTCCCTTGATTGCTTCTGCTATGTTTTTAATTGTTGTCTGTAAACCACTTATAGAGGTATTGATAATTGACATACTATCATTAAATTTGAGGGCATCATCGGAATACTGTATACTGACATTACAAAATCCCGTATAATCATTCAATACTGTTTTTTCTAAGAAATCCAGTGTCTTTGATAAACAATCTACCATATTATTAACAGCATCTTGTACCTCTTCTACGATATCTGTAATGTCTTTTACCGCTCTTGTGGATTGATTTGCTAAGTTACCAATCTCCGTTGCTACTACTGCGAATCCCCTTCCTGACTCTCCAGCTCTTGCAGCCTCAATTGATGCATTTAAAGACAATAAACTTGTCTGAGAAGCAATATCCATAATCGCTTTCGAGAGGACCTGAACGCGTTCTACTGATTTCGATTTATCAATTGCTGTTGTAGTCCTCACTTTAACTTCTTCATACATCTGCTTTGTGAGATCACTGGCATGTTCCATGCTGGAATGAAGTTCTTTCGCTCTTTGCATGATTTCTTGAGCCATTGACTTCCCTTCTTGCGTAAGTTGATTAATCTCTTTTGTATTATCTTCAATTTGAATAATATTTGTATTAATAGACTCTGTTGTTGCCGCTGTCTCTTCAATACCAGCAGCAATTTCCTCGGTTGTCGCTGAGTTATCACTCGAATTTATATTCACCTCATTGGAGTAACGACTTAATTCTTCTGCATTATTTCCAATTCGATCTGAAGAATTCGTCAAACTTCCAATGACACCGATGATATTATCACGCATTTTACCAATGGAACGACTCATTTCACCAAATTCATCTCGACGGCTATTAAGTTTTTTCTGCCTATCATCTTCAGAAAAATCGAGATTTGAGATACGATTCACCGCATTTGTTATAATAATAGTAGGCTTTGCTAGTAAGTAAGCAATAATTATTCCTACAAGGGTTGCTAGTGCTAGTATAAAAATATTACCATAGATCATTCTTCTATTAAACTCTCCTCTTGGTAACATAATTTCAGATTCGTCAGCAGTTAGAACAAGAATAGAATTATCTACTTCGGAAATATAATATCCTGCATACTTCTTAACTCCTTGGAATTCATAGGTTATCGTATTATTCTCAGGTATAATTCCCTGTTTTAACTGCTCCACGATTCCCTTAACAACAGAGTTCTCAACCTGCACTCCAACTTTACTTTCCGTAGGATGGTATAGCATAACTCCACTACCGTCTACCACATATACATAACTTGATGCATTACCTTGTAATGATATTCCACTAAGAATTGTAGCAAAATCTTCATAGGTAAGAGCTTGATCTTTCATATTCGACTCATGTTCCAATAGACATCCATAAGCATTGGTTACATCCATCATGCTATCCTTAGTCTTCTCATCAATTACTTTTTCAAAACTCGGAAAGGCTGTGAATAAGTTAAATACAGATCCGATAGCTGTAATTAGTAGCACAATACCTATCACTTTTGCCTTCATGGTACGAAACAAACTTGTTTTTACTGTTTTTCTAATCTCTTTTGATATTTCTTTTTCTTTTAGACTTTCTACCATCATTTGTAAACCTCCACCCAACGTAACTATTTTTTCTACTTCTGTAAATCTATCGACTAATTTTGTCGATTTATTTATCATTTTCGACTTTGACATATCATTATAACAATTTTTCCAATGATTTCATATAAAGAACATGTAAAGAATATGTAAAATAACAAAAGCTGTTACATTAATTTAACTAGAAAAAATACGCTATGCGAACTTTTCCTTGTCATGAAAAATGTAACAGCTTTTTAAATTTAATCTACTCAATTTCAATTAGCAGCAGCTTTTAAATGTAGACTACTCACTTCAACTAGCAGCAGCTTTAAATTTAATCTCCCCATTGCAACTAGCAGCACCTTTTAAATTTAATCTACTCATCTTTTTTAAATTCTTCTAATTCCTCTTCCGGTATATAAATACCTTCATTATAAATCATTTCATCTGCAAATTCTTCTTCTACTTGCTTTGCTAAGTCTTTGGTAAACAAAAGATAATCTTCATTCTGTGACTCTTCGCACATATCCTCTTGTCGAGGCGTAGATTCCTCTTCCTCTACTAAGTTGGATTTATACTCGTCGTCCTGATTATCTTCTAACTTGGATTTATACTCGTCGTCCTCGTCCTCTTCTAACTTGGAGTCATACTCGTCCTCATCCTCTGCATCCGTTATTTCCTCCGAAATGCCTAAGAAATCATCTTTCTCTTTTGAATTATTACGAGTTCTCTTAAAAGCATCCGTATCCTCATCTTCGTAACAGTCTTCTTCCCCTGTCATCTTTTTCTTTATTGCATGGAATATTCCTTCAATAATAATAGTCATAATAAGATAGAAGATAATACATACAAATATTGAGAAGAATGGATACATCGTTCTTTGGCCAATTCTAGTCATAACTTCTGTTAAATCATTTACTGAAATATACGAAACGATAGTAGTCCATTGTAATAATAAGATTGCAAGCCGTTTTAACATAAATAAGGTATCTTCCACTGTCTGTGGTAAGGTAACTGTAAAATAGACTTGCTTCAATCTCCGAATCACTGCTACATCTTGGTGCTTTTTCGCTTCTCTCACCTGTCTTGCAATGATTTGTGCAAAATGTCCTGCTCCATATAACCCGATTGCAATCCCAGAAATTAAAGTGACACTAAGATGCAACCGTTTAAACACAACATAATAAAATAGCAAAAGTATTAATACTACTGGTGTACTACGAAATATAAAACTAATCGAGTGTGCTAATCCCGAGATTCCTCGCTTATGATATGACATAAAGTAACTTAACACAGATCCGATTGCTACAGTTACTATCCAAGCGATTGCCACTAAAATAATTGTCACAATTACGCTTTTTGCGATTAGATAATATGCTCCACCAGAGATTAGGTTGTTATTTATCGCATCAAAGATATTTCTGATAAAACTCATATTCATTCCTCCTCTCACTCTAAAACCAGATAAGCGTATTGATTCATCGTATAGTAACCGTCAGTCATACAGTATGTTTTTTTCGTATCTACTGTATTTTTGCTAGTTCCATAGCTAAAGAGTACATCTACTTTACCACCCATGAGCATAGAAAAACTCGTATCATTTTGAAGGTATACATATCGTATCTCTTTTCCTAAGATTTTACCTATCTCATGCATTAAAGCTACGCTAAATCCATATGGTTTTTGATCAAAATCTACCATATCAATAGGCGGTAAAGCTCCCGTAACACCTACGTATATCGTACCATTGGTCCCTGAAATTTTTTCAAAATCCTTAGCATACATTGGCTTTATTTCCTCTGCCTCAATATAGGTGGATACAAGGGATTCTAAAGTGCCATTTCCCTTTAATTCTCTCAAAGCTCCATTCAGATCATCTTTTAATGCTTGGTTTTTGGCTGAAAGTGCCATACCAAACTCGAGTCGATCCTCTGAAGCTTTTGGAATCTCAAGCTTCCTTATTCCTTTTTCTGTACGTGCTAAATAATCTGCTGTCACATCAGCAAACCAAGCTACCTGTATCTCGTTGGTTTTAAGCGCTGAGAGTGTTTCATAAACATCTGGATAGGAGCGATACCCTTTTAATTTAACGCCAAGAATACTATCAAACAATATCCTAGAGCTATTATCCGGCATTTTGGAAACTACTCCACCCATTGTCTTACCGTTAAGTTCCACAACAGCTTCTAAATTCTCAGAGGTTACCTTAGCTCCATCATCAAACAGTCTTACACCAGCACATATCAGACAAAAGATTGCAAGAACTGCAACCGTTATCCATTTTGTTCTCGTTCTCATCATCTTAAAGTCACCCCGATTATCTTTTCATTTCGAGTTCCTACCACAATTTTATTCTCGTACACTGCTGCAGTCGCCTCGATTCCGCCACCAACATCAATGCTATCAACGACTTGTCCAGTAACAGCATCAATTAACATAAGCTTATTATTATAAGCTCCCTGTAACAGATAAGCATCCCCGCTTGTTGTATAAATCATATTAGCTGAGCTCCAAGAATCTGTTCCTAAATCTGTTCTCCAAGTTTCCTCTCCAGTCCTCTTATCTAATGCTACTAGATAACCACCATCAATGTTAGGAGTCTTAGAAACAAAGTAAAATACTGAATTTGAAACAATTCCTTTACCTACAATTCCTGTTGCTAAAAAACCACCTGCTAGGCCTGCAACACTATGAACTTCATATGGTTTTTTCCATACAATTTCACCAGTTATCGCATTTAATTTATATACGCTAGCCTCTCCCATATTGTGACTGTTTTTCCCATACTTAAGAGTTGTTGCTACATAGATGTATTTTTTCCCATCCTCTTCTTTATCAAAGAGAATGGAAGAATTGACATCGTCGTCAACATCCTGTGTCCACATGAGTTCCATAGTGTTTAAGTCAATGCAGTTTACAACACCGCCATTATCACCAAGGTAGAGATAATTCTCCCACACGCTACCACTGCATTCACTACCCCATACATGAAAATCTTCGGATGCACGAGCAGCACTATATACAACACGAACTTCCTCTGATGGTGCTATGGATAAGGTTCCTTTTACCTTATCATATTTTGTGTTAAGTTTTAACGTATACAATACACCATTTTCACCAGGACAAATAATGGTGTCAGATTCCACATGGTAGATGGCGGAACTATCAAAAGCATGCCAAATACGAGGTGCAATAGGATCGTTCATCGCAAACTCGTAAAGTTTTGAACCATCGATCAGACTATAGATATAAATTCTTGGGCTAATACATTCCCCATACACGCCAGTTTGTGCATCCCCCGATCCCATAATAAGCATTGGAATACCACCTGGATGAATTGAGCCGGTGCCTTTAAATGTCATACCAACATTGATTGCATCTCTTGTTGGTTCCCCGGTATCCATATCCAAAAAGTGCACATATCCATCCATACCGGGATAAATTACTTCTACAAGCCCTTCCTTCTTCTTCGCAGAATCATACAGATTCATGATTCTCTTTGTCTCTTCATCCCACTTAACAACCAACGGCTGACCTGTCCAGCCATTCCCTGACCAGTAATCAACCCCATTGCTTTTTAATACCTTTCCTGTTTTAAATGACCAGATATCAGAATCAAACTTTTTTTCTATAAGATTAGCATAGCCATAGGCTTGATGATTTCTATAATAGTCGCCACGAAACGTATAGATGCCCTTTAATTGATCCATTTCCGATAAATACTCTTCTGAAAATGTCAGATCATATGGACGTTTATAACTATTTACGTCTACCCCATTCACCTGAATATGGGAAGTCATTGATAGAACACTAGGATTTGTATTTTTCGTTGCTCTTGGTACCATCTCCTCAGCACCTTTTGCATTATCAAGGTACTGCTCTACAGGAAGGCTTCCTCTCGTATTAACCGTATAATTATATAAATAGCGAATGTTTCCCTTTACTTTTACCAGTAATTTAAAACCATAAAATCCTGTTCCCAGTATTATTAGAACTAATACACTAATTAGAATCCGAAACGTTATAGATTTTGTAAATTTTTTCTTCTTATTCATATTTATCCTAACTCCAATCTACGCGCTCTAGCACGCATACAAACAAGTGAAAATACGCTTTACGAACTTTTCCTTGTTTTCTACACCCAATCATTCCATCTAGTCGAAGCGGATATTCACAATCCTCTTACGCTACTTGTTCATAACCTCATTCTCAAGTTGCTTATCTACCAAAATATAGATAATCTTCTCCTCAGATTCACAGTTATCATATAGAATTTTACCATTTTTGTCAACAGTTATAACAATACCCAACAAATAGTAAGAATATAATAGGAAATAAAACGTAAAAAAAGAATGCAAGCAAGTACACACATAAATCGAACGCCTACATTCCCTCTTATTTTATTTTAATTCGACATTGATACAATCTTCAATTACTTCAATGTCTTCACGATGAACTGCTACTTCATTCTCCATGATATGTACTAACTCACAGGCAAAGGAAGCCTGTGTAGCCAATGTGTTAATATTCTGTGATACTAAAATACCTATCGATTCTTGTTCTTCCACCATCGACATCACATGTTCTAACTCTTTCAATTGTTCCCCTTGTACCCTTGTGAGATGATCTTTTAAATGATTTGTAACACAGTAAGTAATTGCTTCCATCTTGGAAATAAGCTTTTGCACCTCAATTGAAGTTTCTGAAACAAGGCAACATAGTTTATCCTGTTCATTGAGTACATCAAATGTAGTTTTCTCTACTTGCTCTTGAGAACAATACAGCTTTTCCATAATCTCTTGTAAAGATTCGTTTTGCATTGTTATCCCCCATATATCCTAGAACTATGTACTTTAGAGTTTTATAACTTCTTCTCAAACTTGAAAATATATGTGAAGTTTTAGAATTTCTTAGGCAGCGTCTCTTGGCGCCTTAGAAATTCCCTTTCACACTTCCTGTAATAATGTTAATAATTCTCTGACGTTATTAACACCGATGAGACGAATTCCCTGAATCTTTAAATGTTGTTGATTCACTTGTGGTAAAATACAGATTTCATAGCCCATCTTCTTTGCATCGTTAACACGCTGTTCCGCCATACTTACAGCACGAACTTCTCCCGTAAGACCTACTTCTCCAAAGACAAGTGTTTTACTGCTTAGTGCTCTATTCTTATAGCTGGATATTAGCGCCATCACGATAGCTAAATCTAGGGCAGGTTCATTTATTTTCATTCCACCCGCAACATTTACATAAGCATCACAAAAAGATAACTGTATCCCCAATCGTTTCTCAATAACCGCCATTAATAAATTCACACGATTATAATCTGTTCCTGCTGCTGTTCTACGGGGCATATTTAAGTTGGATTGACAAACCAAAGCTTGTACCTCAACTAGCATGGTTCTTGTCCCTTCCATAGAAGCTGCCACAACAGATCCTGGTTCATCCTCCGGTTTTCCTTGGAGCATATACTCGGAAGGATTCATCACTTCTGCCAATCCTGTGTTTTTCATTTCAAATACGCCGATTTCATTCGTGGAACCAAAACGATTTTTCACCGCTCTAAGGATTCGATAAGCAGCAGTATTATCCCCTTCAAAATAAAGTACAGTATCTACCATATGTTCTAAGACTCGTGGACCAGCGACAACGCCTTCCTTCGTCACATGCCCAACAATAAATATCGATATCCCCATCCCTTTTGCTAAATGCATTAAGGCTCCTGTTGATTCTCGTACTTGGCTTACACTTCCTGGGGATGCACTGATTTCTTCTTTAAACATTGTCTGGATAGAGTCAATTATCATTATCTCAGGAGTATCTTTTGATACAATTTCTTCAATCTGATTAAGGTTTGTTTCAGAAAGTAATAGCAGTTCGCCTTGGAAGGTTCCAAGGCGCTCTGCTCTCATTTTAATTTGTTGTTGGGATTCCTCTCCGGAAACATATAGTACTTTCTTTTTAGCCGTGGTTAATTGTCTGCACATTTGAAGAAGAAGTGTAGATTTTCCAATGCCTGGATCTCCACCTACTAATACCAATGATCCTTTTACGATGCCGCCACCAAGAACACGGTCCAATTCTCCTATTCCTGTTACAGTTCGATTTTCTTCTTCCGTACATACCTCTGAGAGGTACTTTGGCGTTTCTGC
>DPVV01000292.1:18721-19294 GCA_003526525.1 Lachnoclostridium phytofermentans
GAGGTACTTTGGCGTTTCTGTTTTTCTACTGCTAACTTTATTCGCCGGTGTCTTTTTGACAACTGGTTCCTCCGTAAAGCTGTTCCATGTTTTACATCCTGGACATTGCCCTACCCATTTTGCAGATTCAAACCCACACTCTTTACAAAAGAATACGGTACTTTTCTTTGCCATTCTTCTTTCTCCCACGCTTTTGCATCGCCCATAAACTTATTTCAGACTGATTACTTAATAGCCGATGCAATTACATCGTCCACAAATTAATTAGACTGATTACTTAATAGACGATGTATTGTTTCCGAAACTTTTACTCTAGTATTTTATAACTTGATTACACGTACTTGAACTTCTCTCTCACAGTTAAGCTCTGTACTAATCACTAGCTTTCCGCCTAAATTCGTCTTCATCTTACCAACATTAGTTCCATCAATGAAGATTTTGTATTCTTTTTCTGGTTCTAACTCTAATGTAATTTGAGCGTCTTCACTGCCCTTTACATTGAAGCTAACTTCTTTTTCTGAAATATCTAAATGAGATACTGCTGTTCCTGGAACAGACTCATACACAAATAAA
>DPVV01000292.1:19396-22293 GCA_003526525.1 Lachnoclostridium phytofermentans
CATTCTTCTCTAATTTTGTAATCTCATAAAATGTTTTTACTTTATATAAATCTCCGTTGTGCTGGAAATCCGAAACCTTTTGTTTTGTCTCTAAGGTGTAATCACCAAAGCTAATTGTGCCATCCTTTTCTTCACGAATCAGATTCTCATATAATGCCATCTTCTTATCCTCCCGGTATTGTTCACAACCATTTGTTTTTAGAACTTATTTGTAACGAATACAATCATTATGATTCATTTTCTATATATGCATTATAATATAATCGATGACATAATGCTACTAAATCTTCTACATTTCGATTAATTTGTATAGAAAATGAGTTAGATATTTCCTTCCAAAGAAACTACTTACAGTTACTCTGTCTTTGCTTTTCTAGTACGTTTCTTTTTTCCTGTCATAACAATCTGATTTTCTTTATAATCGACCGTCACAAAGTCCCCCGAACTTACCTTACCTTCTAAAATTTCTTCCGCCAATTTATCTTCAATATAACTTTGTATTGCACGGCGGATTGGTCTTGCACCATATTTATCATCAAAGCCTTTTTCCGATATAAAATCTATTACACTTCCTTCTATCGTAAGCTTTAAATCCATTTGTTGCTTGCAGCGCTTTTCAATGGTTGCTAACATAATCTGAACAATGTTCTTGATATCTTCTCTCGTTAAGGAATGGAATACAATAATTTCATCAATTCGATTAATAAACTCTGGCTTAAAGATTCGTTTTACCTCATCCATAACGCCTTCCTTCATACGATTATAATCTGCTTTCTCATCGACTACGGAAGCAAATCCAAGCTTCTTTGGTGAAATAATACTTTGCGCACCAGCATTTGATGTCATGATGATAATTGTATTCTTAAAACTAACTTTTCTTCCCTGTGCATCCGTGATATGACCATCATCCAACACCTGAAGTAAAATGTTAAATACATCCGGATGTGCTTTCTCAATTTCATCGAATAATATAACGGAATACGGATTTCTGCGAACCTTCTCACTTAATTGTCCACCCTCATCGTAACCAACATATCCAGGAGGAGAACCAATCATCTTTGATACACTATGCTTTTCCATATATTCAGACATATCAACTCGAATCATGGAATTCTCACTTCCAAACATCGCTTCCGCAAGTGCCTTACTAAGCTCTGTTTTACCTACACCGGTTGGTCCAAGGAATAAGAAGGAACCAATTGGCCTGTTCGGATCTTTTAGTCCTACTCTGCCTCGGCGAATCGCCTTCGCAACTGCAGAAACCGCTTCCGACTGTCCCACAACACGTTCATGCAATATTCCCTCTAGCTTCATGAGACGTTCGCTTTCTTCCTCTTCCAATTTCTTTACCGGAATCTTGGTCCAGCCCGAAATCACCTCCGCAATTTCGCCCTCTGTTACCATTAGTCTATTCTCTTCCCTAGCCTTTTCATGCTCTATCTTCTGACGATTTAGAGTTTCTCTTGCTCTATCTTGTTTTTTCTTAATTTCACTTGCCTTTTCAAAAGCCTCAGCTTTGATTGCTTCTTCTTTTTCAGCTTCCAGTAACGTAATCTTTTCCTCTAGCTGCTTCATCTTTGGCGATACTGCATACGTACTTAAACGAACTTTTGAGGCAGCTTCATCCATAAGATCAATTGCTTTATCAGGTAGATAACGGTCGTTTAAGTATCTCTTAGATAATTTTACCGCCGCAATTACAGCATCATCCGTTATTACAACATTATGATGGCTTTCATAGCTTGAACGAAGACCCATTAAAATTTTGATTGTTTCATCTTCGGATGGTTCTTCTACGACTACTGGTTGAAAACGGCGCTCTAATGCAGCATCTTTCTCAATATATTTACGATATTCCTCTCTCGTAGTCGCACCAATTAATTGAAGTTCTCCTCGAGCTAGAGATGGTTTTAATATATTCGATGCATCAATTGCACCTTCTGCCCCACCAGCACCTATGATCGTGTGTAATTCATCTAAGAATAACAAAACATTTCCATCGTAGATAACTTCTGATATTACTTTCTTAATACGTTCCTCAAATTCACCACGATATTTAGAGCCAGCTACCATACCAGATAAATCTAAGGTTACTACACGTTTATCCTTGATGGTATCTGGTACATCACCTTCTACAATTTTCAGTGCTAATCCTTCTGCAATAGCAGTCTTTCCTACACCAGGTTCACCTACCAAACATGGATTGTTTTTCGTTCTTCTGCTTAAGATTTGAATGACACGATTGATTTCATCTTCCCTGCCGATGACTGGGTCTAGTTTTCCTTCTTTTGCATAATCCGTAAGATTTCTACTATATTGATCAAGTGTAGGGGTAGAGGATTTTCCCTTGCCCTTCCCCTTTGTATTACTAAATTCATTCTTTGCTGCATTCAAGTCAACTCCAGCAGCAGCCAAAGTATCTACATAAAGCTTTTGAATATTAATTCCGAGTGTGTTTAATAATCGTATTGCTATACAGTCTGATTCCTTCATTAAAGCAATCAGTATGTGCTCCGTACCAATTTGCTCTGCGTTCATTCTTTTTGCTTCTTTGTCGCTTTGCTCCAAAATTCCTTTCGCTCTGCTGGTAAAATTATTGCTTCCTGTGACTTTCATTGGTGTATTAGGTGCGATTAATTGGTTGACTACTTCCAATACCTTATCTTCCTCTACACCGTTTGTTTCAAGCACCTTAGAGGCAACTCCGTCAGCCCTTAACAATCCAATCAATAGATGTTCCGTTCCAATATAATTATGCATTAAGCGGAAAGCGACATCGGTTGCCAGATTGATTGCCTCTTTCGCATTTTCTGTAAATCTATCTCTCATATATTCCTCCATTCCTGTACCTAATCTTTTCCTATCTAGGTTTCATACCTATATAATTTTTATAGATC
>DPVV01000290.1 GCA_003526525.1 Lachnoclostridium phytofermentans
GTTTCAAGTCGCCCTCACAAGTCCATTCCATAAGATATCGTTACTGTATTCCCACCTACAACAGCTCTCTGAAAACTCCTTACTTATGTACTTCTCTTGATCAACGGTTTGTCTTTTACTTGTAGTATATCTTTTGTATTTTCATTTGTCAAGTTATGAGTATTTTGCCTAAGACCAGTTATGAGTATTTTGCCTATGCAATCACATCAGTCATGGAATAAAGTCCTGGACCTTTACCCGCTAAATATTTTGCAGCTGTAATAGCTCCCTTGGCAAAGATAGCTTTGGAATAAGCAGTATGCTTAAATTCGATCACCTCATCCGTACCTGCAAAGATTACTTCATGCTCACCAACGATATTACCGCCACGAACTGCACTGATACCAATCTCTTTTTTATCACGTTTTTCACGTACCTTGGAACGGTCATACATGTAATGATATTCATTATTCAGAGCCTCATTGATAGCATCTGCAAGTGCAAGTGCTGTTCCGCTCGGTGCATCCACTTTTTGATTATGATGCTTTTCTATAATTTCAATATCAAAGTCTGCCCTCGCAAGCACATTCGCTGCAACACTAACTAATTTTAGTAACGTATTTACACCCAATGACATATTGGCAGAGCGAAGGATTGCAACTTCTTTCGAGGCTTCTTCAATTTTCTTAATATCCTCCTCTGAATAACCCGTTGTACATAATACCAAAGGAAGATTTCGTTTTTTAGAAACTCGAAGTAACACCTCTAAGCTCTTAGGAGATGAAAAATCAATGACTGCATCTGCTGCAACCGTACACTCTTCTAGATTTTTAAATACCGGATATGGATTTCTTCCATCATCAAAAACATCCACACCAGCAACAATCTTTGCATTCTCATCCTGCGCAACCAAATTACTGATTACCTGTCCCATCCTTCCGTTACAGCCAACCATTATTATCTCTGTCATGATTTCACCTTTCCTTTGCCTTTTCTATCTGTATTGGCAGGGAATCGTATTAATGATTCCCTGCACATTATTCTTTCATAGAAAGATTCTTCTATACCAAAAATCTTTATAATATTTTCATTCATTGTATTTTAATTAATTAATTTATTAAATTCCTGATTAAATCAAACCAACTTTTTTCATTTCTTCAGCAAGAACCTTGGCATGAGCATCTTCCATCTCAGTTAATGGACTTCTTAAAGGACCCACTTCAAATCCCATAAGGTTAAGTGCTTTCTTTACCGGTATTGGATTTACCTCGCTAAATAATGCATTGATCACTGGTAAATACTTTAACTGAAGATCTAAGCTGCCTTTCGTATCCCCTTCAAGAAATTTTGCCACAATATCATGTGTTTGTCTAGGTGCAATATTGGATAATACAGATATAACTCCAAGACCTCCTAAGGACATTACTGGTACGATAGAATCGTCACATCCAGAATAAATATCTAGTTTACCTTCACATGCATGTGCAAGTTCTGCAACCTGAGCCATATTACCCGTAGCTTCCTTCATAGCAACAATGTTATCTACCGTCTTAACTAAGGTAGCAGCTGTCCCTGGTAGGATATTGCAACCTGTTCTGGAAGGAACATTATATAGCATAACTGGAAGATCAATAGACTTAGCAATCGCAGTAAAATGATCTATTAATCCATTTTGAGTTGCTTTATTATAATAAGGAGTTACTAAAAGTACAGCATCCGCTCCTGCAACCTGTGCTTCCTTTGATAAGTATATCGCTGTTTCTGTACAATTTGATCCAGTTCCAGCAATCACTGGTACTCTTTTCTTTGTGTATTCTATTGCAAAACGAATGCACTCGATATGTTCTTCATGTGTCAGGGTAGATGATTCTCCTGTTGTACCACATATTATTATACTATCAGTTCCATTGTTAATTTGAAAATCAATAAGCTCACCTAGCTTTTCGTAATTAACTTCTTTGTTTTCCTTAAATGGTGTAACAATAGCCACACCAGCACCAGTAAAAATCGCCATAATAGCACCTCCATGGAATAAATTGGCATAAAAAAAGCCGACGCGGAGTCGACACTAAAGAATTCTACTGCATTACCAAGTGATACCCTAACGCTTTCTAAATAGGATATGATTGATTCATTCTTTAGGTAGCTCTCCATCAAAAACTTGATGACAGTCCCATGATTCTTAACCATACGACCAGCCTTACATACACAGGATATCTAAAGCTTCGGCATCTCATCCTTTCAACAATCCTCACTTATGCCTGACATATCCGATCGTTTACTGATAATTGATGCACCTCTACCAATTGTTGTTCAATTGTAAGGTAATATTATCATCACAATCCTCTATTGTCAACCCAATCTCACACGTATTTCTAAATTCTGCGCTTTGACTCCATTCATTCCATCTTTATAATTATTATATTCGTAACATAAAAAAAGGGTGTTGCTTCACACCCTTCTTTTTATTATGTTATATATGGAAAGCAGTGTCCCTTCTTGCAACTAGTAAGCAAAAAGGCTTTCATTATTCTTCCTCACTATTCACATACTCTAGTTTACTTACAGAAACTTCATATGCTACTCTCTTTTCAAAATCAACTTCACCAGTCTTCTTCTGATACTCACGACTTTGAATTCTGCCCCATACCTGAATATGTCCACCAACTTCGAAGCTTTCTGCAAATCTAGCATTTCTTCCCCAGCAAATGCATGGAATGTAATCTGACTTACCATATGGACGATTTACAGCAAGTAAGATATCAGCAATTTCTCTTCCTAAAGGTGTCTTGCGATATACTGGTGGTTTGCAAACAAAACCATCTAAGAAAATGAAGTTTGGCTTTGCACCTTCGGATTCTTCCTCGGTCACTTTAATCTCTCTTGCAAATACAGAAAGTACTAACCGATTCTTACTGTCTTCATGACGATTATAGGAACGGAATTGTCCGCTAACTTCTACGAACTTTCCTTTATAATTTCCTTTCACCTCAATCAAACGTTCTGATACCATTACTGGTATTACATCAAATGAGTTACTTAATCTTCCTACAAGTACCTCCAATAAATAGAAGCCTTCTCCAAAGACTTCATGGCTAAAAGTAAATTCACTGATTACCTCGCCTGCAACACTTACTTGATTGTTATCAAATACTTTATCTGTCATGCTGTATGACTCCCTTCTCTTCTTCTGGTTCGTTCAGATTTTCTCTACAACTAATTTGTATTCTATCTGTCTTCATTATATAAGGAAAATATTTACAAATCAATCATTTTTGGTATTCAATTTTTGACAATATTCTTGTCAAAGTACTCCCAACCTCGTTTCACTGTACCATTTTCCTCATAATTTCAGTTCTTTGTGTTGCTATATTCATCCTTACAGTAACTAATTTAGTTAGAACACAATTTCTTTTAATCACTTCTATCTGTAAAGAAAAACTTTGAAAACTTTGGTT
>DPVV01000305.1 GCA_003526525.1 Lachnoclostridium phytofermentans
AATGGCAGTTTTAAAATTTCTAGGTGGAGCAATCCCATTAATTCAAGAACTTCTAAAAGCATTTATGTAAATTCACTATTTAGCAATTATTTATAAAAATTATCATACAAATGATCTGTATATCAAAAATGAATTGATTTACAGATCATTTGCGTGAGCAAGTTCCCTTTAACATGACTAAGGGACCTTTTTAATTTTTAAATATGACTAATGTCTCCCATTTTATCGTACTGATTACCTATACGAGGTTTTAAAAGAACCACCTTGACTAAAATGATAAAACAAGAAATCGAAATGAGCCCCTTTTTTATTTTGTAAGCAGTAAAGCTTCCATATAATGCTCTTTTCTCTCAAGAGCTTTTTTTGCATCATCAGCTGTTAATATATAATCTACTGCAATGCTCTGTAATAGCTCCTTATCCGCATTTGGCAACTGAATCGTTATATCTTCCACGCTACTCTTATTATTTCCATTTGTCTTATTAAATTCTTGAATACTTCTTGCCAGCTCTGCTAATTTTTCCATATGCACAGGATTGTTTACATCCAAAAATATATTACTTCTAAAAACTGCCGTAACGTATTTCTTTACATTTTTCTTTTCTTTTTCTGCTTCTTCTTTTTTATCAAAAACAATATTTCCCGTATACATTTGTTCAAACGTAAATATATCGTTATTCTCTTTTCCAACATAATATGTATTGAACTTTTCTTTTACATCATTCGCTTCTTTTTTGATTTTATAATTATCACTATCTACTTTTGGAGAGATTCGTCCATCCAAAGCTAGCTGAAACTGCAAATACGGTTCATTTACTTGCTGTACATGAGCTATCCGTACATCTGGCCCCAGTAAATCTTTATAATTCCCCGGTATTTCAACTTCATTTAGTTTAATAGAAAAACCATACTGCGATTTTGTATAACTTTGAGCTTTTTGTTCAATTTCTTTATCCGATATATCACATGATGTTAATAGTATTAAACTAAACATCATATTACATGTTATTTTTGTTATTTTCATATGGTATCTCCTTTTATGCCTACTTCATATGCAGAAATACTAATATAGATTTCCGATAAAGTCACGAAGTTTAACAAAAAGAAGAGCAGTTTTAAATTGCTATGTTTATACAATTTTATATGAACCAGAGTTAAATTTAAAGGAACTAAATCGTGCGTTTTCTCTTTATTCAACCATTTAACTTACTAACACTTTTCATAAGGTATTTACACACTGCATTTAGGTAAAGAAATACAGAAATGTGTTTTTTTCTTTGTACTATCTAAATTTATGCTCCCTCCATGTTTTTCTACTATATGCTTAGCAATAGTTAATCCAAGACCTGATCCCCCATTATTTTCTCGAGAATCATCTACTCGAACAAATGCATCAAAAATACTTTGTTTCATATCCTCAGGTATTCCAATTCCATTATCTATAATGTTTATATATACTTTGCTTTCATCCTCAATTAACGATACAAACACGGTCGTACCTGCCGTATTATACTGTAGAGCATTAGATATTATATTAGAGATAGCACGGTATAGTAACCTGTTGTTAATTGGAGCAATCACTTCTTTAGAGGGTATTTGATATTGAAGGATTAAGCGCTTCGCTTGAAATAAATCATAATATTCTACAAGCAATTCACGAATAAACTCAGATACATCAGTTGGATGTACTTCAAAAGGGTAATCAGAATGCTCTAATTTAGACAGTTCAAAAATATGTTCAGTTAATACCGCAATGATTCGAATCTTATTATATATTACATTCAAAGTTCTTTCTCTTTCACCTTTTTCTGTAATGATCCCTAGTTTTAATGCTTCAACATAACCTTGAACGGTTGTAATTGGTATCCTTAAATCATGAGACAAATCTACAAGCATCTTCTGCTTGGTTTCTTCCAACCTCTTCTTCTCTTTCTCTATTTTATCGAGTTTTTCCGACATAACATTAAACGAATGCTGTATTTGCATTAACTCAAAATATGTTTCATAGTTTAACCTTTTATCATATTTCCCACTAGCAATTTCCTCAAATCCAGTTGCTAGTTTATCCAATGGCCTGGTTATTTTCCTAGCAATTTGCCTACTAAATATATATACATTCATAGAGAAAAATACAAAAAATAAAACGATTGTAGAAAGTAATATCTTATAAAAAACATATACGTATTCCTCATTTTTATCAGAAAACGTATATTCATACTTTATTGCTTTTTTAGGAACCTTAACAAGGCAATATAATGTTTCACCTTTTTTCGTTACAAATGTTGCTACAGATGAATAATAAGGAAGTTGATCATTATCAAAAAATAAAGTAGTAAATTCTCTTTGTGAATATGATAAAAGCTTATCCTTCTTTTCCCCTTTGGTATAGATAACTTGTAAATTTTCATTAAGAATTTCTACCCAACCACCAAATGATTCTGAATTAATAGTTTTAAAGTTTTCACGCACTACTTCACTTGCTTTTAAATTATTTAGCTCTCCTAGTTGCTTTTCTGT
>DPVV01000303.1:0-2292 GCA_003526525.1 Lachnoclostridium phytofermentans
GTGGAGCAACTTCTAACAATGTTAGCATTCTCAGGTAATAACGTATAGATTTCTTTAATCGCCTTTATTGTAGTCTTTAAAGGGCTTCCGTTATTATTACTATAGAAAGAATATAATAGGGAACCATCCTCACCAACAAGGGCTACTTTCGTTGTCGTAGAACCAGCGTCGATTCCAAGATAGCAATTGCCCTGATAGGTGGATAAGTCACCTTTTTTTACAGTATGAGTATTGTGTCTATGTAAGAACATCTCATAAGCTTCTTCGTTATCAAACAACGAATCCATTCGATTGACTTCAAAATCCAAAGAGATTCCTGTCGTTAAATGGTCAACTAATGTTTGAAGTGAAGTGGTTAATAATGAATTATAATTCATTGCAGAGCCAACCGCAGCAAACAAATGGGAATGTTCCGGTGCAATTGTCTGTTCTTTCGTTAAATTAAGTGTACGAACAAAAGCATTTTTTAGTTCAGATAAGAAATGCAAAGGTCCGCCAAGGAACGCTACATTACCACGAATTGGTTTACCACAAGCAAGACCACTAATCGTTTGATTCACTACAGCTTGAAAAATCGAAGCTGCAAGATCAGGTTTTGTTGCGCCTTCATTAATTAATGGTTGAATATCTGATTTTGCAAATACACCACAGCGTGCTGCAATTGGGTAAATCGCTTGATAGTTTTTTGCATAATCATTTAAACCGGCAGCATCTGTTTTTAAAAGAGTTGCCATTTGATCAATAAATGAACCGGTTCCACCGGCACAGATACCATTCATTCGTTGTTCAATACCATTTGTAAAGTAGATTATTTTGGCATCTTCTCCACCGAGCTCAATAGCAACATCTGTTTGTGGTGCATAATCTTTTAAAGAGGTTGCAACTGCAACAACTTCTTGTACAAAAGGAACATTAAGATGCTTTGAAATCGCCAATCCGCCGGAACCGGTTATTACAGGTGCTACCGTAAGATTACCAAGTGCAGAGTTTGCACGAGTTAATAAGTCCGCAAGAGTACCTTGTATGTTGGCAAAATGACGCTCATAATCAGAAAATATCATTTGATTGTTGATGTCTAAAATTGCGATTTTTACCGTCGTGGAACCGATATCGATTCCTAAGGAATAGTTGGATTTTGTCATAATAAACCTCTCGTTCTAAAACCATGGATAATCTATCAATGATTTTTACATAATTAGCCATAAATTGGTGATTATCATAATATACCAATTACTTATTATACGACACCCAGATCTTTAGTTCAACCGAATAATCCCCAAATTGTAAAAGTTAACGAAATCATAACAAAATTTTAGCTGTTTTCTAACTTACAAAAATATAAGAATGTGGATACATATCATCACATAATAGACCTTTATTTCATATATTATCATGATACTATTTCTATCAAGGACTGCTATGGACCAAAATTCATGTAATGGAACTATTCATACGATTAAGTCCGGTGATACGCCATACAAATTAAGTGGATATTATAAGGTTCCACTGGAAGATATCCTTCGTGCTAATCCATATATGGATGTATACAATCTTAAGATTGGGGAGCGTATCTGTATTCCTAATGTAATCACTGGAACACCAACAACGCCGGCAACTCCTATGCCAACAACACCAGCAAGCCCTATGTCACCAACAATGCCGGCAAGTCCTATGCCAACAACACCGGCAACTCCTATGCCAACAACACCGGCAAGTCCTATGTCACCAAGAACGCCGGCAAGTCCTATGCCAACAACACCGGAAAGCCCTATGTCACCAAGAACGCCGGCAAGTCCTATGCCAACAACACCGGCAAGCCCTATGCCACCAAGAACACCGGCAACTCCTATACCAACAACGCCGGCAAGTCCTATGCCACCAACTACATCGATGCTTACAACACCAGCAAGTTCAAGAAAAGCAGTACCCCCTATGATGCCTGCTCAGCCGAAGCAATCAGAGAGGCCAATGACATGTGAAGGTGTATTTCATGTGATTAGGTCTGGGGACACATTTTATAAGTTAAGTTTGCAATATAATGTTTCGATGGATGCGATTATTCGTGCAAATCCATATGTAGACGCATATAACCTTCAAATTGGACAGCGTGTTTGTATTCCAGGTGCTTCTGCTCCAGTACCACCATCGGTACCGCCAGCAAAGCCAGTACCACCAGTGATGCCACCCGTAGCGCCGGTACCACCAAGACCAGTACCACCAGTGATGCCACCAGTAGCACCAGTACCACCAAGACCGGTACCGCCAGTGACGCCACCCGTAGCGCCAGTACCA
>DPVV01000303.1:2458-5059 GCA_003526525.1 Lachnoclostridium phytofermentans
AGCGCCAGTACCACCAAGACCAGTACCACCAAGACCAGCACCACCAAAGCCAGCACCACCAAAGCCAGCACCACCAAAGCCAGTACCACCAAGACCAGCACCACCAAAGCCAGCACCACCTAAACCGGCACCACCAGTAATGCCTCCAGTACCACCATGTGAAGATGGTACTTTATATACTATTCAAGCAGGAGATACGCTTTATAAGTTAAGCTTAGAATTTAAAGTTCCACTAGCTCTCATTATGCGTGCAAACCCTAATGTTGATGTTTATAATTTACAGATTGGTCAGGTAATTTGTATTCCTAGAATTCCTGAAGAGGTTCCAGTGCCACCAGTGAGACCAGTTCCACCTATAGCACCAATACCACCAGTAATGCCACCGGTACAGCCAGTACCACCAGTGTCTCCAGCACCACCAGCACCAGTGATACCACCTCCGATGCCGATACCAGTACCACCAAGACCAATCATTCCACCGGTGCAACCAGTACCACCAATCGAAGTTCCTAAGCCGGTACCTCCGGTTCCGAGACCTGAAAGACCACAAAGACCTCCTCTTCGCCCTATTTTCCCAATTATAAAGGAAGAGAACATTAACAATAACAATATTGTTATAATACCAATTATACCTGAGAGACCAGAGGTTACACCAGTCTGTCCGACGTGCCCAGTTTGCCCAACGTGCCCAGTCTGTCCAACGTGCCCAGAATGTCCAATGTGCCCAGAATGTGAAGTTCCAGTCTGTCCAATACAACCAGAATGTGAAGTAACCCCAGAATGCCCAGTAGAACCAGAATATGAAAAACCAGTCTGCCCAGCGTGCCCAGAAGAGCCAGTTTGTAAAGCTCCGAGAAAAAGGAATACTATGATGTATACAGTAGGAGAATGCGAATCTATTGGAGAAATTCTTGACTGTTTTGACATGACTTTAGATGAATTTTTTGCGCTAAATAATGCATGTGATGTATGTTTAAAACCATGTTCAAAGGTATGTGTATTTCAAAGGCAACAGGAACCTTTCAGAAGGTTCTACTAAAATTTATAACAGTATAATTTTTTAAATATCTATAGTTATCATTCGCCGATAACAATTAGATTATGAATTAGGGGTTCCCAAAATTAGTATTTGGGAACCCCTTTTCTAGGTACCTGTATGGGCACACATTCTAACGAATTATGAAAACTTATGAAAAAATTTTCCTTTTAACTTGTTAGAATTTGCTAAATATGTTATAATTTTATAAGATTCGACGAAATACAATAAGATATGCTAATGATAGTTAGAAACCAATATAGAACATGAATGAGAATGTATTCGAAAAAGTGGGTAACAAGAGCAATTACTTATAATAATATGGTAGGTGCATGACTTAAAAAGGAGGAACAAATGACCTATAACAAGGATGTGTTAGTAACGCAGTTTACCCTAGAATTATCGAGCTATGCCTTGGACATTATGAGCGGAGTAAATGATGTGTCAGAAGCTATTTCTCTTCTTTTAAAAAAGGTAGGGGAAAAATTTTCATTAAGTCATATTACCGTTTTAGAAAAGCAACGAAATTTACCATGTTTTATGGCAACATATGAATGGTATACGTCTGATATTGAGCCAATGCGAAATCATATCTTTTCCTTTTCTGAAGAACAGAAAAATATTTTTTTTAAACGTATGGATCAATCTGAGGAGATATTTACATATGAAGAACTCAAAGGATTCAAAGAAGCAAAGAAAATGATATCATCTTTGAAGCAAAACAAAGGGGATAACATGATATTATGTGCTCTTAAACAAAATAATAATTTTATTGGATTTATAAATTTTGAAACAAGAAATAAGATAGAAAGTTTTTCTCCAGAGGAGATTAGTGCTTTTTTACAGACCAAACGAATTCTTGAAAACTTTTTCTTAGTATGTAGAGCAAATCAGGAGGCACAAAAACGCATTGAGCAAGTTACTTTATATGATCCAATAACAGGACTAATGAAGTATGATTCCTTTTTAGAACAAGCGGAGTTCATTTACAAAAATGACTCCAATAATCAGTACATAATGTTTTATGAAGATATTAATAATTTTAAATTCTTTAATGAAACTTATGGATATGCTGCGGGAGATGAGGTATTACGCTTATTTAAACAGCATTTTATGTCATACAGCTCTAGTTATATCATTGGTTGCCGCATCTTTTCTGATTATTTTATTGGCATGACTATTCTTAAGGAACCGTTAATCGAGCGAAAATTAATTCAAGAATTACAGATGATTAATTACAGCTTCCAAAAAAAGATACAAAGCATCTATCCAGAATCCTCAATTCATATTGTTTCAGGAGTCGTTTTGATTGATAACAAGAATTTAGATATACAAACCTATATTGATAATGCGAATCAAGCCAGAAAAATAGCAAAATTCAATCGAACAATTTGTGTTATTTTTAATAAAGACATGGAAGCAGAGCGAAAAAAATACTATCGGATTACAAGTACTGCCGAGGAAGCTTTAAAGAATGATGAGTTTTATTTTGAATTACAACCTAAGATCGATTTGAAAACAAAAAGAACGGTTGGGGCAGAAGCGTTGGTTCGTTGGTCACGTCC
>DPVV01000303.1:5186-5985 GCA_003526525.1 Lachnoclostridium phytofermentans
ACTGTGGTATATCCAAATGAATTTGTACCGATTTTTGAACAGAATGGCTTCATCACAAAATTAGACTTTTATGTCTACGATAAAGTATGTGAATATTTGTTGCATAGAATGAAGCATGGAAAAGAGGTTGTTCCTATTTCAGTGAATGTTTCAAGAGCACATTTAAAGCAAGATAATTTTGCGAAAAAAGTGATCTGTTTAGTAGAGCAACATCGAATAGCTCCGGAATATCTTGAATTTGAACTGACAGAGAATATCTTTTTAGAAAACTCAGAGCAAGCCAAAGAAACATTAATTGAATTAAAGAATTATGGATTTAAAGTATCGATGGATGATTTCGGTTCAGGATATTCTTCTTTAAATCTTTTAATGAATTTAGAGTTTGATATTTTAAAGTTGGACAAGGATTTTTTAACCGATAATATTATTTCAAAAAAAGAGGAAGTAGTAATTAAAAGTATCATACGAATGGCGAAGCTAATGAATATGACTGTTCTTTGTGAAGGAGTTGAGACAAAAGAACAGGTTGCTTTTCTAGAACGAATGGATTGTGATATGGTGCAAGGTTACTATTTCGGAAGACCAATGAGAACCGAAGCATTTGAAGAGTGTATCTGTTCGTAGTGTTAACTCCCGAAAGCATATTGCTTAAAAGTAATAAAGCATATTGTTTATAATAATATAGAAATGGGATACCCTAATGTATTAAGGATCATATCTTAATATCTGGGGGTATCCCATTTTTTAACCTCATCATGGAAGGAATCTCATGTTTCAACAGGAGTTCAAGCTCCTGCTG
>DPVV01000304.1 GCA_003526525.1 Lachnoclostridium phytofermentans
AATTTATGAAGTCTTGGAGTAATGCCATCCGGTATGTCGGAACCTTCTTCGCTACATACATTTGATGCAGAAGGTGCAGTCTCCTTTTTGTTAATCTCGTCAGAAACAGTTTCAAACATTTTCATCAAGGAAGCTCTTTCTTCCGGTGACATGTTCTTTGTTGCTTCGACAAATTTATTTGAAAATTCGCGAATATCCAATCTGATTTCCCTCTCTTTCAATTATTCTTAATCCAGTTCTTTGGATAAGGCTTGTAAAATCTGTTTCAAAAAATCTCTGGCATCTTCCATGCCCTTGTTTTTCTCAAGGGCATGGTTCCTGATTGTTTCAGGGGCTTTTTCGTATCCGCTTGAGGTTTTCTCGAAAGGTCCAAGAAATTCTTCTACTCCACGAACTCCATATCCCACTTTTCGGATGTAGATGAAATTCATAGGTGAAACATTATCCGCTGTGATTCCGGCGCCTGCTGTAATGCTTCCTAGGGTCATAGCCGGAAAAAGGTTCGTGGTCGCTCCCATGCTACCTAGGGTAGCGGGGGTATTTACAAGCACTCTGCCCACTGGTTTCTTTAAGGCGAACTGGCGTATTACTTCTTCATCTCTGGAATGAATCACTAAGGTGTGTCCATGGCTTTCGTTTACCAAAAGACACATACACTTCTCACAAGCGTGCATCCAATCGTCTTCGATGTAGTAGGCTAGTACTGGGCAAAGAAGCTCTTTTGCAAATGGGTTTCTGTCAGAAATATATTTCTGTTCGGAAACCAGTACAGTTGTGGTCTTAGGCACTGTAAATCCTGCTCGTTTCGCAAGTTCTTCGGCTGGTCTACCCATAATTTCTGTATCTGTCTTTCCACTCGTGAGGGTTAGGAGGTCTATCAACTGTTTTTCCTCTTCCTCGTTCATGAAGTAGGCACCGTTTCTTAACATTTCAGACTTTACTTCTGCTGCAATAAGACTATCTACTACCATATATTGTTCTGCAGCAGACACAATTCCGTAATCAAAAGTACGGCTTGCAATGATGTCCTCTACCGCTTGCCCTACATCGGCGGTACGTTCAATAAAGACTGGTCCATTTCCCGTACCACCATATATATAAGGCTTTCCGCTTCTAGAAGCCTCGCGATTAAGTTCCGGAACTCCGGTGTTGACAATCATGGCAGTTGCAGGGTGATGACAAAGCTCCAAAGCACCTGCCCTTGTTACTGTCTTTAAATACCCAATCGCTCCATCCGGAAGTCCGTAGCATTTTCCCGCTTCTAACAGACGGTCTAGAAGTTTACCCGTTACTTTCCCTGCTCTCTCATGTGGAGCAATGACGATGGGGTTACCAGACTTAACAGCCATTAGTACGTTATATAGTGCAGTAGAAACCGGGCTTACTGACGGAGTGAGGGCAACAAGTACACCCACAGGAACACCTACATCTATAGTCTTTAACTCAGTATTTTCGTTTAAAAATCCTACACAACTCATGGATTTTAAGCGTTCTGGCAGGTAATCACAGACAAATCTATTCTTCACATACTTATCCTGAAAACGTCCATATCCGGTTTCATCTGCGGACATGACTGCCAGTTCCTCGGCCATTTCCTTCGCAGAAGCAGCTAAAGCATCCACGATGAGATCTAGTCTTTCCTGAGGAAAGGTAAGCATGGTATTTCTAGCATCTCTTGCATTTTCCATTAGAATCCTTGCCTCCTGTATGGAGAGCAGGTCTTTATCTACAAAACTCATTTACATTTCTCCCTTCATTCGGGATGCTTGTTACTCCTGTTCCGGAGCAGTTATGGCATAACGCTTGATGATTTTTACAAGATCGGGATGAGGTCTTGGAATAACTACGGAACTATAAACTTCCGCTCCCATATCGTTTACCGCCTTAATTCCTGCTTCAACTGCAGTCTTGCAAGCTCCCACATCTCCGCATACAAGGACAGAAATATAACCGGAAGCTACGTTCTCAAAACCAATAAGTTCCACATCCGCTGCTTTACCCATTGCGTCGGCAGCTTCTAGAACGTATACTATACCGAATGTTTCTATTGAGCCAATGGCTTCATATCTTTCCATATATTGTTTTCCTTTCTCTATGCGTCAATATCGTATACTGATACAATGTCGCCAACCTCTTTGATAGGTCTTGGCATTACATTCTTTGCGGTCAGCTTACCGATGGCTGCTGCAGCTTCTGCGCCAGCCTCTACAGCGGAACGTACTGCTGCCACATCACCTTTCACCATAATGGTTACCAGGGTGGAGCCTACATTTTCATAGGAAATCAATTCAACATTTGCGGCCTTGAGCATCTTGTCTGCTGCCTCCAGTGCAGGAACCAGACCAACGGTTTCTACTAGCCCTAAAGCTTCATTTCCGTAATATTTCACTTTTGTAAACCTCCTCTTTTTTATTTGTGGCTGCGGTATTTCTTATCCACATATTTATCAACTGCGCTTCTTCCATCATCACTGATTTCATAGCACACGCGTAACTCTCCGTCCTTATCTAGGTCATAGCTACTTATGTTAACAAATCCATTTGCCTCGAGAGACATAACATGGTCTAAATAGAGTTTTTTTGTAAACTGGCGTTCTCCGCCGTATTGCGGCTTTAAAGCCTCCATAATCTGGCTGACATCCGCATTTTTAACATCGTACAAATAATTTAGAACTGCTGTTCTTGCAGGTAATAACATATCCTTAAGCCCCTTTCTTAAATAAATCCAGTGGATTCATGGTTACTACAATTGCACCAAGTACAATTACAAGAGAACCAACGACAATCGTAGGGGTAAGTGCCTGTCCTAAGAACAGTACACAGAAGAAAACTCCCCAAAAAGCATATGTTACATTTAAGGACATACCAATTGCGCATCCTACTGTAGAATTACTCTTATACCAGCATACAAATGATACCGCTGCACTAAGGCCAGCTGCTGCAAGCCAGATAGCAGGTACTCCTGCTGAAAGGGTCATTCCTAATAGTCCCATACCTCCGAGAATAGGTAGAATCACGAATAAATCGACTGCACCTGAAATCAACTGGCGTAAATTAACTGCTACATCAGTATCAATCATTGCACCACCATAGGTTGCAAATACACCCTCAAGTGCCCAGCAAACAGCAGCGATCAGAGAACAAATAATTCCTAGTGTAAAATTGTCACTGCCTTCTGGCTTTGTCCAGTTAATAATGATTGCTCCCGCAACGCATACCAGCATACCAAGAAGAACTCTCTTTGTTATCTTCTGTTTCAAGAAAATCCACGCAAATATAGCACCAAATAAACTACACATTGCAGAAATTGGTATTGCATATGCCCCAGCCATTGCAAGTCCCGCTAGGTAAGCACCATTCGCTATCGGACCGCCAAGTAAAGATCCAATCACGATCATTTTTCCTGGAAACGTATTTAAACTTCTTCCCATTTCTCGAATACGACCTTTTTTTACATTAAAGGCAGTAAGCCATATTCCTGCGAACAAGTCATTTAAGCCAGCGCAAATGTATGGTACAGTTAAGATACCTGCCACACCTGCTGCACCAGCCGCGCCCAAAAGAGGCTCATATAGTCCAGCCACCAATATAAGAACCGTATAAATACCATAAGTAAGTCCGGAAATCATACCAGTCGTCAGACCAGTTGTTCTGAATTTTTTACTCATTGCTGCCATCTTTACATCTGCAGACGTATTATTAATCCCTTGGTTCCCCATTATATAATCTCCTTTTTCTCTTTCGGAAGAATCATTGCTACGTCTCCGTGAGGGCGTGGAATAACATGAACTGAAATCAATTCCCCAACTCGCTGCGCTGCTGCTGCTCCCGCATCAGTTGCAGCTTTTACTGCACCAACATCGCCTCTAACCATTACAGTTACAAGACCACCACCTACAATTTCCTTACCAATAAGAGTTACATTAGCTGCCTTTACCATTGCATCTGCAGCCTCGATAGATCCAACCAAACCTTTTGTCTCAATCATTCCTAATGCATCAAACTTCATAGCTTACGTCCTCCTTCTTAATTCAAATGGGTCTGCGAATACTAAAACTGCTTATTTACCCCGTTTGAATACTGCACAAAATCCAATTCATTCTGTTTTTGTTTTTATTTCATATGTTCAGCTAAACATTTTAGAAAAAACATAACACCAGTTAATATTACTAATTTCGATATCGTGTTTTGTCTTTTTCTGTACATTTAGTATAGCCCTTCCCCTTAAGGGTAAAGTCAATATGTTTTTTATTTTTTTTATAGTTATTTATTAGGAGCAAAAAACTGTAAAAA
>DPVV01000300.1 GCA_003526525.1 Lachnoclostridium phytofermentans
AGATATAATGCCATATCGTAGTTTTGGATATCAACCCCATTTAAAGTTATTATCCCACTTGTTGGTTTATATAATCTACAGAGCAGTTTGACAAATGTGCTTTTCCCTGCTCCATTTTTGCCTACCACCAAATAAGTTTCGTCACATTTTAATGTAATATTTACATTTTTCAATGCTAAAAATTCCGTGTTTGGATACTTAAATGACACGTTTTTAAACTCAATTGTGATACTGTTAAAATCGAATTCCTCTATTTTCACCCTATTATCGTCGATGGAATCAAAATTATCTTTGTGATTCCAATAATTCATAAAATCAAATAGATAATTAGAATTCATAAATACATTTATGCTATTTAAAGCTATATTGCCTACCATGTTTTGCATTTGTTGACATGCGGCAAAAATGTAGACAAAGTCTGCTATTTCTAAGGTTTTAAGCACTATAATTCGGTAAACTAATACAAGATAAATAAAAAGTTGTAATCCGATATCCGCAATATCGTATGTCGCTGAACTATATCGGAATATCCGCATATACTTCTTCCATATTTTTGTTTTTTTATCGCTGACACTCTCTAATTTTTGATCGAATTTGTTTTTTAAATCAAACATCCTTATTTCTTTAGCAAATCTTATATGTTCGCATACTTGATGTAAATAATTGCTTTTTCTATTCACCTCAGCCAATTCAGTTGAACGTATATAATATGCTTTCCGATCAAAATATTCGGACAGAATTCTAACAATTATTGTTATGATTATCGGTAGAATTATTGCCATTCCAAGAGAAGTTATCGTTATAATGATTCCAAACAGCAACGCAAAGTTAGATAAGGTTGAAAATAATAGAGATATATTTTTGTCCACACAACCTTGGTTATATGCTTCAAGAGCTTTAGTTTTGAGCATAAAATATTCCTTTGTTGAAAGTGTGTAATAATCAGTTGTAGTATTCTTTTCAATCATAAGTTCTTTAATTTTGAAATCAAGTTTTTCTTTTTGCCATCCTCTAACTTTTGATAAAAAAGCTGTAACAATTTCCAATAGTAGTATCGATGACAATATAGGAAGAACATTACTAACAAAGTTTGCAAAGGTCGATTGTTGTGTCAACAGTGCGACCGCAATCTTTAACAGAAACATATAGGGGATGATCTTTATTGCACCTATTAACTCATGTAATAGGACAATGAATATATATACTATGTTTATTGAGCAGACAAATCGAACTGACAAATAGGACGACTTAATCTTATCAAAAACAGATTTTATAATGCGAATTTTCATATTCTTTCTCCTATTGTAGTTATTCCGTTTCGGTAATCTCATTCAAAACATTAATAACAGCAGGTACTTCCGTTAATGTTTGGTTGCTCATCAGATTGAATATACACGCAGTCATATAACAAGTGGAAAAGCTGGCTGCGTTTGGCGTGATGTAGTTGTTCCCGCTGAGTTGTTTTAGTTCATGAACCCCATTGGCTAAATAGTTAATCCCAGTAATTAACGAACTGTGTCTGGTGAATCCACATAAGTTGACTAATTTTTCATTTAATTGTGCCACCCCAATTACGGATTCAAAATAAGAAGGATATGCTCTAAGCCCATGGTTATCACCTGAAGCGACGAGAACGCACCCATTATTGGAAGCGTTTTCAATGCTGCCCTTTAATTCTACTAAATCATTATAGCCAACAGTACCTACACTGATGTTGATAAGTTTTACTTCCAGTTTGTCAAGTAAATCTATTGCAGCAATAAGTTGTTTTACCGATGTCATATTATTTTTGGGTTTTAAACAGATGCTAATAATTTCAGAGTTTGGAGCGTATTTTTTTATTATTGAGGCACATATTGTACCATGGGTGAGCCACCGCTCTCTGCTTGACATCTTAAGATTGCATTCACTATCAATTGATATGCTTTCAGCGAGTTCTGTTAGATTGACAAAATGATTTAAGAACACGCCATTATCAATTAAACCTATCACAGAATTCATAGTTGATTCCTCCATGTGTATAATGGCTATATTTTTCATTCATTTTGGCGACAATCGCTACGATGTTAATATCAGCCAATATTTTATCGTAATTAGATAAATCATCGCATCCTACCTTTAATGCCTTTTCTAAAAATATGTATGGTAGCATTTTTAGCAAAATTACATCTCCTAAATTATCTTTACTTATTGATGTTTTCAAGGAATCGATCAGTCGATCCAATTCACTTTGAAATTTTGACTTGAACATCATCAACATATCAAATAGAAAGCCAGTATTTTTATTGACAAAATAGTTTTCTAATTTCTCCGTTCGATGGTATTCTGTTTGCATCATTGAAGATAATTTAGTACCCGGATATGGTAACATTCTGACATATAACAAAGGCGGAAAGTATCCCCACAATCCCGTACTTTTTAGGAATTCAATATTAATCTCTATTTCTTCAAGCGATGTCCACGGATCAAATAGAATATAATCAATTCCTGTATTAATCCCCATCTTGTTCAACATACTGATAGCCATGCGATTGTGTTCACTTGTGTTTCGTTTCCCCATTCTACTTAAAACTTCATCACAACCGTTTTCTACACCTAATTCAATGCTATAGCAACCATTATTTTTTAGAAAGTGTAATGCATCCATCCCATGGCGGACAATTAAATCAGTCCGAGTTGCAAAACAAAAATTGATTTTTTCTCTACATAATGTATTGATTGTTTCTACAATATCTATTGCCCTATCTTTATCGATAAAGAAATTGTCATCTGA
>DPVV01000583.1 GCA_003526525.1 Lachnoclostridium phytofermentans
ATCAAATACGGAGAGTTTCGTTTTTCTAGCAATAATCGTAGCAATCTCAATACGCTTTAACTCGCCACCAGAAAGACTTGCATTAACTTCACGAGTGATATAATCTTTTGCGCATAGTCCTACCTCAGAGAGGTATTCACAAGCTTTGGCTGTACTGATATTATTTCCGGCAGCTAATGTAATAAGGTCCTTTACTGTGATTCCCTTAAACCTAACTGGCTGTTGAAATGCAAATCCGATACCTGCTTTTGCACGATCTGTAATGCTCATCTCTGTGATGTCTTGTCCATCAAAAAGAATCTGCCCGGATGTCGGCTTTTCAATTCCTACTATTATTTTTGCTAATGTTGATTTACCACCGCCATTTGGCCCGGTAATTGCAATAAATTTATGATCGTCTATTGTTAAATTAATATTCTTTAATATGTCTTTGTTTGTTTCACCAGATACACCAAAGCACACATTTTTAAGCTCTAGCATAATTTATCCCCCAATCTGCGTACCCAATCCGTTGCAAGGTGAATCCATCCTTGACATTCTGGTGTTACACCACGGCCATCTGAGTTTTTTGTTTCTTCATTTGCTAATGCTAATCCATGGCCTCCAACTGGGTACATATGAAATTCTACCGATATATTATTCTTTCGAAGCGCACTAAGAAGCAACAAGGAATTTTCCACTGGAACAGCAGCATCGGTATAAGTATGCCACAAAAATACTGGTGGCATATTTTCATTCACTTGCTTCTCCAAAGACATTTTGTCTACTAAAGTATCATACTGCTCTCCAAGAAGACGTAAAAAGGAATCTCTATGTGCAAATTCTCCTGAAGTAATCACCGGATAGCACAATACACATCCGTTAGGTTTTAACATCTCTTTGCTTGTCTTTAGCGTTTGTGAAAGAAAGTCCTCTGTCCAAAATACGCCTAGGCTTCCTGCCAAATGACCACCTGCACTAAATCCTGATACCACAATACAATCTGGATCCACATTCCATTCCGCTGCATGCTCCCTTACCAACTTAATACTTGCTGCAAGTTCAAGCAAAGCAACCGGATATTCCACTGGTGCTACATGGTAGCGAAGAACAAATGCATGAAAACCTGCTGCAAGATATTGAATCGCAATCGGTTCTGCTTCACGATCAGATGTTCTGCTATATCCACCACCTGGACAAATAATGACAGCAGGTCGCTTTCTGTTACTATCCACCTGAGGTGTGTTATCTAATACATAAGTATAGAGCTTTGCACATTCTGAAAGCTCATATCCTTCCAACTTAATATCAATTACTTCGTGCTTCATCCTAAACTCCTATCCGCGTGCCTTAGCACACCTATGAACAAGAAAAAGTACGCTTCGTGAACCTTTCCTTGTCATGAATCAAGATATTACTCAAACGCTAGCCTTTTATAATGATGGCAACTTCGTGCTAACACAAATCGCCTTTAAAACCATTTTAATTTTACTCTCATTTTGGATTTTTTCCAACAGTTTTCAGTATATCACAAGTATGTTAATTTTTCCACAAAAATTAACAATAAGCTAGCTCTACTTCATAGATGCTTCGCGCACATAATCTTGACATAGGGTGCACTTTCGAATATAATCTAAAATGTATACTCTCATTTGGTCAACCTCATGAATGAAACAATAAGCATATGGAATCTGCACATATTACATCATTTGACTGAGAGGAATGCATTTCACATAACATGGACATTGTCATGACATTGTTCCTAACACTACTCCATAGCAATATGGAATATTTTTATTATAAGGAGATGATTCTTTGGACCCCGTCGCCACGCAGCTAGTCGTGTTGCTTTTCTTGTTACTATTGTCCGCATTTTTCTCATCTGCAGAAACTTCCCTCACCACTGTTAATAAACTTCGTATTCGAAGCATGGTGGATCAAGGGATTAAGGGTGCGAAAACTGTCAGTATATTAATTGAAAATCCTGCAAAGATGCTCAGTACCATCTTAATCGGTAATAATGTTGTAAATCTAACCGCTTCATCGTTAGCTACAGCTCTCGCGATTTCGATTTGGGATAGTAAAGCCGCAGGCATTGCAACTGGTATATTAACTTTGTTAATCCTAATCTTTGGTGAAATTACACCTAAGACACTCGCAACCATTCATGCAGAAAAATTAGCTTTCTTTTTTGCACCGATTATTTATTTCATGACACAATTATTAACACCTGTTATATATATTGTAAATAAGATGTCTTATCTTCTTTTGTTTATCATGCGTGTTGATCCAAATAAAAAATACGTTACGATGACAGAAAATGAACTACGTACCATTGTAGACGTCAGCCATGAAGAAGGTGTAATCGAAAGCGAAGAAAGAAAAATGATTACCAATGTAGTGGATTTCGGTGACTCACTCGCAAAGGATGTTATGGTTCCTAGAATTAATATGGCTTTTGCAAGTGTTGATATGTCCTATTCTCAATTGATTGAAGTATTCCGCGAAGAACAATACTCAAGAATGCCCGTATATGACGAAAACCGTGATGATATTATTGGTATCATCAACTTAAAAGATGTATTCTTTTTCCGTGGTGATTATAATGAATTTAGTATTCGTGATTATATGAGGGAACCATATTACACATACGAATACAAAAAAACCAGTGAATTGTTAAACGAAATGCGTAGAGAATCTTTACCAATGGTAATCGTACTGGATGAATATGGTGCAACTGCTGGCCTTATTACAATGGAGGACTTACTTGAGGAAATCGTCGGAGAGATCCGTGATGAATATGACTATGACGAAGAAGATGTAATCACCCAACTTGGTGAAAACGAATACCTTGCCGATGGTTCTGCAAAATTAGATGAAATTAATGAGTTTATCGGATTATCCTTAGATTCTGAGGATTATGATTCCATAGCCGGTCATATCATTCACCTATTAGACCATTTACCAGAGCAAGACGAACAAATTACAGAAAATAATATCACCTATACCGTAACAAAGGTTGAGAAAAATCGTATTGATAAGGTGCATATTAAGATAGAACTTGAGTTTTACAAATCAAATTCACAGGATAATGAAACTAACTAATAGTTTTAAGAGAGAATTCTGCCTATTTTCAGTACAGAATTCTCTCTTTTTTTAATCTATAGAAAATTTCTTTGCTATTACCTTTGAAGCTATCATTGGATTCTTAATGTAGTAAATTTCTTTACATTCTCTATAAAAACTATAATTCATGATTATTAATACCTTAGATTTCTTTGTATCCACCTTAAAAAACTATAAATTCATGATTTTTAAAGCAATAGTAAAGTAAATCATAATAGAACAGGTATCTACGATAGTAGTAATTAATGGAGCTGCCATTAATGCTGGATCCAATTTAAAGAACTTTGCTACCATCGGAAGCAAACAACCAAGAGCTTTTGATAGACATACTGTAGCAATTAATGTAAGACCTACCACAAATGCTAATGCCAAATCATTATATTGAATGAAAATACGTAATCCATTTACAAAACCAAGTGCCACACCTACTAAGAGAGCAACACGAATTTCCTTATAAAAAACACGGAAAATATCTTTGGAACGTATTTCATCTAGCGCCATACCACGAATCACTAGAGTAGAAGTTTGGGAACCACAATTTCCTCCGGTATCCATTAACATTGGAATAAATGCAACTAATAAAGGAATCGCTTTAAATGCATCCTCATATTTTGTTATCAGCACACCAGTAACTGTAGCAGATAGCATTAACGCTAATAACCATACAATACGGTTCTTTGCATGCTGAAATACTGAAGTTCTAAAATACGTATCCTCTGATGGTGCTAGTGCAGCCATACGTTCAAAGTCTTCAGTATTCTCTTCTTGCATTACATCGATTGCATCATCAATCGTGATAATACCTACTAACCGAAATTCCTGGTCTACAACTGGTAATGCAAGAAAGTCATATTTATCAAATTTTCTTGCTACTTCCTCTTTATCATCGTGTGTATTAACCGTTATCAAATTTGTTTCCATGATATAAGAAAGAATAGTATCATTCTTTGCAAGAAGCAAATCTTTTACTGTAACAATACCTTGTAACCTCCTGCTATCATCAAGAACATAACAGGTATAGATTGTTTCTTTATCAAGCCCAATTTTTCTTATCTTAGTAAATGCTTCATCAACTGTCATCGTTGCCTTTAGATCAATAAACTCAATGGTCATCACACTTCCAGCGCTACGGGAAGGATACTTTAAAAACTCATTAATTAATTTTCTTTGATCTGGATGCGTTTGCTGTAATATTCTTTTTACAATATTCGCGGGCATCTCCTCAATTAAGTCTACGGTATCATCAAGAAAGAGTTCATTTGTTACATCATGTAACTCTTTGTCTGTCATTGCATGAATCAGACGTTCTTGAAGCTCAGTTTCCATGTAGGAAAATGTCTCTACTGCAGTATCTTTTGTTAAGAACCTATATAGTAGAATCATATCTTCATTCTTAACTTCGCTTAATATCTGTGCGATATCGGCACTATTCATAGTTTCTAAAATATGCTTTAAATCGTTAAAACGTTTATTTTCTAATAACTCTAATACTTTTTCTTGCATGCTTATGCCCTCCTATCATTTTCATTCAAGTTGGCATAAAACCATGGGCACCCCGAATAACCACCCTTTATTACACGCCAAGGAGAATAGACGTCAGCAATTCAACTTCAAATCCTGCGCATACATTTTGTATACTTGGAAATTTAAGTGAATTTAATTTGCAATACCACTTCCCCTTGACGTTACGCCGCTTTGGTTTTATGCCGCTACTACTGCAACTGCCATCGTCCATTCTCCTCACCTCTCTTTCTACTTATACAAACATAGACTTTTCTTTTGTTTCAGATATCCTCATATCATTATATCCACTAAAACAAAAAAAGCCCTGATCTCTTACCAAAATCTTCGGCAAAAGAACAAGGCTTACGAATCTATAAATACTCGCAGCAATTAACCGTTCAAGCTTTAGCATCGCAGGGCATGGCATACATTGACGCCTTGAAATTGC
>DPVV01000398.1 GCA_003526525.1 Lachnoclostridium phytofermentans
AAAAGTCCTAGTACCTGATTTTTTTCGTATGGTTTAACCAAGTACGAATAACACTGAGTCTCACGGTAAGATAATAATTCTAGCTCCGCTATTGATGTAATAAAAACAATAGGCGTAAATGCATAGGACGGTATCTCTCGAATTTTTTTAGCAAATAAAAGTCCCTGTTTATTCTCTTTCTCAAAGGAATCTAGATTTATATCCAAAAGAAATAATGATATTTTAACTTCACTTTTTAGAATATTAATTGCCTCATTGTAATTGTATGCAAAAAGAGCATGTAAGCCCAGCTTACTCTCTTTTATGATTGCTCCCAACGCCTCTGCATTTTGCTTACAATCCTCTAAGATTAGCACACTGGTCATAACATGCTCCTTTGTTACAATTCTTAATTAGAAATTATTTTACAGTTCGTCTTTCGCACCAACCTCAGTAAGACTCTTAACAAGTCCTGCCAATCCTTGAATTTCGGATGGGATAATAATCTTTGTAGCCTTACCATCTGCAGCTTTTGCAAAAGCTTCTAAACTCTTTAACTGAATAACACCCTTCCCTGGATCTGAATCATTTAACATGCGAATACCTTCTGCATTAGCTTTTTGAATTGATAAGATAGCTTCCGCTTGACCTTCTGCTTCTTTAATAGTAGCTTCTTTCTTAGCTTCCGCACGTAAAATTTGAGATTCTTTGTCAGCCTGAGCCTCTAAAATTGCAGATTCTTTCTTTCCTTCTGCTACAAGGATTGCAGACTTTTTCTGACCTTCTGCAATTAAGATAGCTTCACGGCGTTCACGCTCTGCTTTCATCTGTTTCTCCATTGCATCCTGTATTGCAGCTGGAGGAATGATGTTCTTTAACTCAACGCGATTTACTTTAATACCCCAAGGGTCAGTTGCTGTATCAAGAGAAACTCTCATCTTCGTATTAATAATTTCACGAGAGGTTAGTGTCTCATCTAATTCCAAATCACCTATGATGTTACGAAGTGTTGTTGCTGTTAAGTTTTCAATTGCCATAATTGGATTTTCAACACCATAAGCATATAACTTTGGATCTGTAATCTGATAAAATACTACGGTATCTATTCTCATTGTTACGTTATCTTTTGTAATAACTGGCTGTGGCGCAAAGTCAACAACCTGTTCTTTTAAAACAACTTTTCTTGCAATTTTATCAACTAGTGGAACTTTTAAGTGTACACCAACACTCCATGTTCCTTGATATCCACCAAGACGTTCTACTACATATGCATATGCTTGAGGTACGATTTTTACACAAGATGCTAATACTAATAAAATAATAATCCCTAACCCTATTAAAAGATAAATCTGCATACTAATTCTCCTCCCTATATTCTGTTACAATTAGTTTTACACCAACAATATTAACAATTCTTACCTTCGTTCCTGGTTCATAGATAATACCATCTGTTTCAGAACGAACGGTCCATTCTTGGCCATTAACCAATGCTTCCCCTGTTTGACTATCATTGTCTACCCGTTCTGTTATTTTAACAACTTTACCAATGAGTCCCTCATAATTAGTTTTCACTCGGCTTTTATTCAGATGCTTAACTGCAACTGGTCTTGTAAAAAACAGAAGCAGTAAAGATACCAGTATAAATAGAATCATCTGAATCCAGAAGTCCACACCGAGCAAAGACGCAATAAAACCTATAAGAGCACCACCAGCAAACCAAACGGTAGTTAGTCCAAGGGTCGCAATTTCTATGGCAAGCAGTAAGGCTAGAACGATAAGCCAACATAAAGATACCATAAATTTCACCCCTATATGCAATTGCATATTCCTTTCCTCTTTGTTACTTACAGAATATACTATGCAAAGAAAGGAATCAATAGATTTGCGTGAATTAGGTTATTTTCAGCTTGAATTATAAAAATCGAATAATTTACCACATAGCAATGAGGTTATCACAAATTACTATTTTTTAAATTAATTTCACGCATCTTCTCTTTATCTAGACTATAATATTTCATAGAAAGTAAAGAAACTAACCATCCCCCGATTGGAATAATACAATAGCATAAAATCGCCACCATTTTTAGCGAGCCCGTTAACTTATCTTCTATCTGTGGTAAAGAATTTCGAAATCCAATCATAGCAACTACAAGGCCTACAAAGGCAGTCCCAAAAGCAGATACAACTTGGTCAATTAACGAAAATAGTGCTCCCATGATACCAGGAACATAGTTACCACTACGATACACTTCATAATCAGAGCAGTCTGCTATCATCGGAGTGACAATATTATTGCTTACCGCCTTACAACCATTTAGGAAGATAAAGGTTCCAAAAAATAAAATTGAGATCATATTCCATTTTGTTAAGCCAATTTGAGTTAAATTACCAAACAGTAATAGGAATGTCATAAGGATTTGAAACCCAATTGCTAGCCATGTAAAAGACTCAAAGGCCTTCTTTTGTCCTAAGCGCTGAGCCACCATAACACCAATAGAAACAACGATCAAATTCGGTATAGCGGTCACTAAGCCAATCTGGCCTGACAGTTCATAGTTTTTCATCATGATTCCAAAAATTATAACACCAACTGTTATATTACTATAGACCATAGAGGTGAATTTATTCACTGACGCAGCCGTTACTAACATTCTGATTGGCTTATTATGTTTCAAGATGCTTAAATAGTCTTTCACCTTAAGATCTGTGACTTGATCAGATCTTCCATAGTATTCTTTTCTATCTTTACTCCATATTCCAAAAACTGCACAAATCGTGCAAATTCCACCGATTAGTACAATCCAAAGCGTTAATTCTTGATATAACTTAGGATTTTGAAACCCACCATACTTCTTCGTAAGAAAGGATTGCGCATAGAGGGCAGTACCGCCATAGCTTGACGTAATAAAAAGAGAATCAAAATAGGTGGATAAAGGTCTCATCTTCGGATTGTTCGTCATTACCGTCTGGCCTGCTTTCGCTACCAGCATCTGAAATGTGTAACCAATAACAAATATAATATAAATTAAGACAAAGATCGGTAACCTGATAATTTTAGGCATTGTGTAAGAACAATAGTATAACAACAAAGAACTAATCGCCATTAAAGCATTCCCAAACACCATAAAAGGCCTAAATTTTCCGTATTTTCCTTCCGTTTTGTCTACGATATAACCGATAAATGGATCAATCAATCCATCAAATACTCTAAGTCCTGTTAATATAACTGATGTTAATACAACTGAAAATCCTATAATACCATTCACAAAATATGCGGTATATTCCATTAAAGCTAAGTATAGGGTTGCAGCTGCTGTATTTAGTGAAAACAATGCAATCTGAAACGCACTTGAATTATTATAACGTGGATCTAATTTTTTCGTATTAAATAACATATAGCCCTCACAACTAGAATTTATTAAATTACGGTCGCAATATTCATCCAATGGTAACATACTTTGCAATAACTTGTCAAATTCTTCCTCACTTTTTATACTAACCAATATTTCTATGGAACATACATCTCATAATTTCCCAATTTACTCATATATTTTTTTGAAGAGGATTTGGAGTGAATGCAATGCTATTCCATACAATATCCATACAAGATACCTTAAAAGCTCTCAAAGTAAATGCTTCGACCGGGCTTTCCACAAAAGAGGCACAAAAACGGCAACAGGAATACGGCAAAAATCAGCTGGAGGCAAAAAAGG
>DPVV01000397.1 GCA_003526525.1 Lachnoclostridium phytofermentans
CTACTGTACCAACAAGTCCTCATGTAAAGAAAAATATAGTATTAAGTGGCTTAGTAGGAGCATTTATCAGTGCCTTTGTTATAATATTTATACACATGATAGATGATTCTATTAAGAATGCGGAGCAGATTGAAAAATATCTAGACCTAACAGTATTAGGAACAATACCTTTGGAAATGAAATATTCTAATAAAAAGAGAAAGAATAAAAAACCTTTTTGGAAAAAGAGAAAAGAAGATAATATACTTAGTGAACATAGCAGTATTGAAAAAGGTACCTTGGAATTTACTAGTAATGAGGCATATAAATCATTACGGACCAATATACAATTTTGTGGAAAAGAAGTAAAAACAATATGTATAACAAGTAGTCTGCCAAATGAAGGAAAGACAGTTGTTTCCTTTCGCTTAGCTACTGCTTTTGCAGAAAGCGGTAAAAAGGTATTATTTATAGATGCTGATTTACGTAAATCAGTAATTATAAGTAGATTAAAAATTGATAATGCGGTTAATGGCTTATCACAATATTTATCAGGAATGAATTGTTTGGAAGAAGTAATATATAAATCCAAAGAAAATCTGGATATAATTTTTACGGGAATATTACCACCGAACCCTTCTGAGATGTTAGGCAGTGATGAATTTAAAAATTTAGTTAAAACTCAGAGAGAAGTATATGATTACATTATTATAGATACTCCTCCTCTTGGAGTTGTCATTGATAGTGCTAATGTAGCAGATATATGTGATGGAACTATTCTGGTTTTAGAATCTAACAAAATTAGTTACAGATTTGCACAAAGAGTTTTAAAACAATTAAATACAGGAAAAAGCAAAGTTTTAGGAGCTGTTCTTAATAAAGTCAATATTTATGGCTTAGGATATAACAAAAAATATTATGGAAAATATTATAATCACGTACAGGGTAATAATTTTGATAAGAATGGAATGTAACGTAGTGGCAATTAGAAAATCCGTTTTGACTATTGCTTTTATGTGTTAAGCGCCAGGCATGACTATTAGTTGTGCCTGTTTTTTTTATTCCTTACAAGGTAAAGTTTTCAAAGTGTGCTTTTTTTCGTTTTAGGAAAGACATTTCTAACCTCGTTAATTAAAAATTCTTCATTCGTAAGAAATTCTTTCGCTTTTTCTAACGAAGTATTTTCGTATTTCTCTATATAATATGGATAGTAAATCAAATGCTTGTATATATAATACAAAAGGAGTATGAGTAGAAGAATAGGATTACATACAAAAAAGTACTTTTTTCTATATGTTATATGTAAATACCTATGTTTCTACTACTAGAATTAAAAATATTGAATAACTAAAAGAAGCTTTTGGGAAGAAGAGGGAAAGGTACTTATGGAAACACAAGCAATATTTCTTGCAATTGAGAATTACGGATTATGGATTGTTTTTTTCGTAGTGCTATTGGAATACTTAAATTTACCAGGATTTCCAGCAGGGGTAATATTACCATTTGCAGGTGCATGGTCTGCTAGTCATTGTGATTTTATAGTAGCTTTTCTAGTGACAGTGGTTGCGGGTATATTAGGGAGCATTTTACTTTATTACCTTGGAAGATTTGGTGGTGAAAAGTTGATTCGTTTTTTTACAGGCAAAAGCCCGAAGTTAAAGGCTAAGATGGAACAGCTTAACAAGAAAATTGAAAGTAAGGGTGCATATGCAGTGTTTATAAGTAAACTAATTCCGGTTGTACGAACCTTAATTGGAATACCAGCGGGTGCACTTCGTATGAACCTTACTCAATATATTGTTGCTTCAACACTTGGAATTATCATTTGGAACGGAGCATTATTTAGCTTTGGATATTTTATAGGAGGAGGGTTTACCGTATAGAAATGGTTAGGACAAGAATACTCCCATCCTCTTGCTGATTTAAGTGGCGGGAGCATTCACAAATGTAACCTTCTTTTTAACTCCTCTTTGGTTGCTTCAGGAGTAAAGATAAGAATTCCAAGAAAGGTTGTCAAACTATATAAAAAGCAAGTTATCGTCGGCCATGTATAAGTTAGACGATGAGTGAATAGTAAAATTATTGGAAGCATACCAATAATTGAGGTAAGCATACTATAGATGGCATAATCGTGATGACGTCTTTTCTTTATTAATAAAAAAAATAGCATTGTTATATTTATGGAAATAAGACCAAGCGGCATAACAAATTCTATTGACCATACAGAGCTATCCCCTATCGAACCTAGATATACTAAAAACAACAGTGTCAGATAGGAGAGATAAATGATTTTTTGTATCGATTTTTTAGAACTCGTTATTATTGACATAAAGAATAGTAAATAAGCGATGGGACTAATTACATAGCGAGACCAACTTAATCCTTTCTCTAAATGATTGGAAAGATCAAGATAAACACAGGTTATTATCGCAATCAAACCAAGAAAGGTATATAAGCGAAGTAAAAACCGCTTTGAATTCTTTCTTTTCTGAAATTCAGGATAAAGATAGGTCTGCTCCATCATTTGTTGTGAATTTTCTAGATTGGTTTTCGTTAACTCATTATTACAAAACAAGCAATGGTCTAAGGGCGTGTTATAATGAAGGTTACAGTATTTACAATATCTCATCTAATCCCTCCCTATAGTTTGTATCAATGTTTACTTTAAGACCAGAATCCACCAGACACTTTATAAAATGCGAGATGTAGCCAAGGTCTTTCCACTCGGTATTTAGCATGATATTCGTATGACTATGAATGGAGGAGATTGCCATATTAGTACCCCCTATGGAGAATTCCACATCCTTTATAAATGCTTTCATGTCTTCTGGTAAAGAAACGGGCCCAAGATTAGATATAGCATAAGTACTGATATTTTCAGCAAGGTAATAATATCCAAGCTTGAACGCTAGATTCTTAAGAGCCAAAGGTAAGATTTTGATAAAAAGGCTCTTTTCTATCCAAACATTTGAATTAATTCTTCCATGAAGATCCTCTTTATTAAGCTGTTCTAAGAATTGCCGTTTCGTCTCAGATAACATGGATTCAAAAGTCCAATCAAGTCTCGGATCATAGGTTGCTTTTATATAGAGAGAAAAATTACGTAAGGTATTCGAAGGAAAATATTTGCGAAGATTAACTGGGACAAACAACTTTATTGGTTTTTTACTCTTTCTACAATCTACATTTTGGGTGTAGATACTGTAAGCAAGTAAAGCTGTTACATATTCTCCAATTGTGACATTAAGACTTCTTGTGAGTGTTAATAGCTGTTCCGTATCCACTTGTGCACGTATGCAAAGGGAGAAGTGATCTGCAAATTTCTCACCGTTTAGGTGATAGGCAGGCTCTTCTTTTAAGTTCTTTTTCTTAGATTTGTCATACTCGTTACAAAACATGTCTTGATTTTCCTTTGAAGAAAAAGGAATATGGCTACGGATAAGACCTTCGTGTTCCATCTGATAGCCACATAAACAACAGTAACGATAGGTAATTGATTTTAAGAATTCCATTGCTCCAGTTCCGTCACTTAAGCTATGGAAAGTTTCTAATGTTATCTTATTTTCATAATAATATACATTGAACAGATAGCCATAATTTTTTGATGCAGGTACATATTTGCACATAATAGAAGGCTCTGACTTCACACGAAATTGATGTTTATTTGGAGACAAATAATTCCAAAAAAGACCACTCTTTAATTCTACGGCAAATGTTTCAAAACGGGGTAGTACTTCATTAACAGCTTGTTCTAAAAGAGTTGGCTGAATGTTTTGTGTAAGATAAAAGGACAGACGAAAAACACTGCTTCTGCTATCCTTTGAAACAGCAGGAAAAATCTTACCAGCATTGTCTACTGGATACCAATAGTTTTTTCGTTTCATTATAGACCTCCTCTTATCAAAATATTTGTGCCAAAGCTATTATAACTCGATTGTTTAAAATATACAATGAAACAATCATGAGATTATGGATTCTACAGCTTTTATTATTATGGTTTTCCAGCTTCCGTTGACAGAATACGGAATTTATGTTATTTTAAAAAGGTAAATAATTTAAATCAGAGAGGAAGATGTTTTTTGTTACGTGTATTAAGTAAAAGTGAGGTTTGTGCTAACTAGCACGAAAAATTAAAGATGCAAAAAAGGCAATTCGCTGAATGTAAAGTTAATCAGCTTTCTTTTTTGTACCCAAAACCTGTTTTTACTTGAACGCCATTTAGACTTGGTATACCGTAAGATACATCTTTTTGTTCTTTATACTATATCTAAGTAGTTTGAACTAGCAGTTTCTTAGAAGAAGCTTTTTTGTGATACGAATCTATTGTTTGTAATTTTAGGCAGCATAGTATCCCAGAATGACTTTCTTTGTGGAGGCTTGATTATAGTCGTGAGTATCTTTAAAAACAGGATACCACGGCCTTTTTTGCGCTTTTTTCTTGATGTTAGGCCTTAAAATTGACATGGTGGTAGGAAAATTTCAATGCAGAGATAGGAGTTTAAAAATGAATACAAGACAGACGTTAGAATTTCAGAAAATATTAGAAATGTTATGCGAATATGCAGTATCGGAAGAAGCAAAGAAGAATCTGATTAAGATGGAACCTAGTCTTAGAGAGGTAGAAGTTATAAATCGAACCAAAGAGACAACAGAAGCAAGGATGATATATGATGTACAAGGAAATCCTCCGATGTCAGAACGAAAAGAAATAGAGATGATACTATCGCTTGCCAAAAAAGGCGGGATGTTGTCACCAGAACAACTAACCTTAGTATCACAGTTTATTGCTGCTAGTAGACGATTAAAAAGTTATCTAACCAAGGCACAATGTCTTAAAGTAGATTTGGCTTTTTATGCGGATTCTTTCACATCACTAGAGGATTTACAAGGAATCCTTGATGGTGCTATCAGAAATAATCAGATCGATAGCTCAGCATCCAAAGAGTTAAAAGACATTAGGCGAAAGATGGAATCCGTAAGTGGAGCAATGAAATCAAAACTGGAGGCGCTACTAAGGAGTAGAAAAGAGTGCTTTAGTGAAGGGTTTGTGTCGTTAAGAAATGGGCATTTTGTACTTCCGGTAAAAAAAGAGTATAAGCATCAGATTTCAGGAACCGTCCATGATGTATCCTCCAGTGGTGCAACCTACTTTATTGAACCAGTGATTGCGGTTCGTTATAGTGAGGAACTATCCGCCCTAAAATCAGCAGAAGCGAAAGAGGAAGCAGTGATATTATATACGTTAACCTCCCTTGTAATAGAGAGTGAGTTCGAGCTTATGAGAAACTATGAGACAATGGGTATTCTTGACGAAATATTTGCCAAAGCTAAGCTATCCGCTTTTATGAAGGCGGTTCCAGCAAGCTTGAACACAGATCGAAAGATTAAGATAATCAATGGTAGACATCCGCTTTTAAAAAGGGAGGATTGTGTTCCTCTTAACTTTGAATTTGCAGATGGTATCCGAGGAGTAATTATAACTGGTCCTAATACAGGTGGAAAAACGGTAGCATTAAAAACCGTTGGATTATTATCTATGATGGCTCAAAGCGGTCTTCATGTGCCATGTGATGAAGCTGATTTATGTATGAACGATGCGATTCTTTGTGATATTGGAGATGGTCAGAGTATCACAGAGAACCTATCAACATTCTCAGCCCATATTACGAATATCATTTCGATATTAAAAGAAGTAACAAAAGATAGTTTGGTACTTCTAGATGAGTTAGGCTCTGGAACTGACCCAGCAGAGGGAATGGGGATCGCAATTTCAATACTGGAAGAGCTTAAAAAGAAACAGTGTTTATTCCTTGCTACCACACATTATCCTCAAGTAAAAGAATATGCAGCACAGTCAGAGGGTATCATGAATGCGAAAATGGCATTTGATAGAGAAAGCTTAAAACCACTTTATCGTTTAGAAGTTGGAGAGGCAGGGGAGAGTTGTGCATTGTATATTGCAAAAAGATTAGGCTTACCAAAGCATATGCTTTTGATTGCCCATCAAAATGCCTATGGTACGTTGGAAAAGGAAAGACTTAGACAAAATAATGAAAGTGGGTTTCTTTTCGAGAATAGCCAGATAAACGAAGGGAAAGAAAACACAGAAAACAAAGAGAACAAAGAGAACACAGCGATAAAACCCCGTATCGAAAAGAAAATTGAGAGTAGAAATAAAGAGATTCCCAAAAAGGCTACAAGTTTTCATCTTGGAGATAGTGTAATTGTGTATCCAGAGAAAAAGATAGGTATCGTGTATCAAATATGTAATGAAAAGGGCGATGTCGGGATTCAGATTGCAAAAAAGAAAAAGCTTATTAATTATAAACGCATTAAGCTTCATGTAGCAGCAACACAGATGTATCCGGATGATTATGATTTTTCGATTGTATTTGATACCGTGGCAAACCGAAAAGCTAGACACAAGTTGGAGAAAGGTCATCAGGAAGGTGTGGTGATAAGATACTAAAAAGGAAGGTAAAATTTTGATAATCCTTGGAAAGCTTATTGACTATTTGCGCTACAAATGTTATCATATAATTGTAGTTAGTTCAGTGAGTAAACAAATAGGTTTAGAAAGGGGAATCCAATGAAAAATTACTTTCCAAATGTTCCAGAAGTAAAATACGAAGGCCCAAATTCAACGAATCCATTTGCTTTTAAATATTATGATGCAAATAAAGTTGTAGCGGGTAAAGCAATGAAAGAGCACTGTCGTTTTGCATTATCTTGGTGGCATACTCTTTGTGCAGGTGGCGCTGATCCATTCGGTGTAACAACGATGGATAGAACCTACGGAAATACCACAGATCCTATGGAACTTGCTAAGGCAAAAGTTGATGCTGGTTTCGAATTAATGACCAAATTAGGTATTGAATTCTTCTGTTTCCATGACGCAGATATTGCTCCAGAAGGTGAGACTTTTGAAGAATCCAAGAAAAACCTTTTTGAGATCGTTGATTACATCAAAGAGAAGATGGATCAGACAGGTATCAAGTTGTTATGGGGTACTGCAAATAACTTTAGTCATCCAAGATTTATGCATGGTGCTTCCACATCTTGTAACGCAGAAGTATTTGCATACGCAGCTGCTAAGATTAAGAATGCATTAGATGCAACAATTAAATTAGGTGGTAAAGGTTATGTATTCTGGGGTGGTCGTGAAGGTTATGAAACACTTCTTAATACAGATTTAGGTCTTGAGCTTGATAATATGGCTAGACTTATGAAGATGGCTGTAGAATATGGCCGTGCAAATGGTTTTGATGGCGATTTCTATATTGAACCAAAGCCAAAGGAACCAACCAAGCATCAATATGACTTTGATACAGCAACCGTACTTGCTTTCCTTCGTAAATATGGTTTAGAAAAAGATTTCAAGATGAACATTGAAGCAAACCATGCTACTCTTGCAGGCCATACTTTCGAGCATGAACTTGCAATGGCTAGAGTAAATGGTGCATTTGGTTCCGTAGATGCAAACCAGGGTGATCCAAACCTTGGATGGGATACGGATCAATTCCCAACTGACGTTCATAGCGCAACTCTTGCAATGCTTGAAGTACTTAAGGCTGGTGGATTCACGAATGGCGGACTTAACTTTGATGCAAAGGTAAGACGTGGTTCCTTCGAATTTGATGATATTGCTTATGGCTATATTGCAGGAATGGATACTTTCGCTCTTGGTTTAATTAAGGCTTCTGAGATTATCGAAGATGGTAGAATCGCAAAATTTGTGGATGATCGTTATGCAAGCTATAAGACAGGTATTGGTAAGGCAATTGTGGATGGAACTACATCTCTTGAAGAGTTAGAGCAGTATGTATTAACTCATAACGAACCAGTTATGCAGAGTGGTCGTCAGGAAGCTCTTGAAACAATCGTAAATAATATTTTATTTAGATAATATAAACTTATAATTAATAGGGCGGTCACATCAATGTTTATTGAGTGATCGCCCTGTGTTTATTTATAACTAGAAAAAATTCGCACAAGGTAATTTTTATTGATTAAAATATAGTAGATGCATTATGTCATACGATTGAATCAAACGAGTTATGCTTGATAAATATATAGAATTTACTATAGGAAGGTGTTGAAATATCTGACTTATTTCATTATAATCGTAAGTAACAGAACAGATTTTAAATAGGTTTATATTAGTTACTTGGATGGCATAAAGAAATTTGTTTTGTAGGGAACAAGTGGGAAATGTTAAAGATAATAATTAGTTTTCTTTAAACGAATATTTGTGCCTGCGTCGTCCTCGGCATAAAACTCAGCTTACTACGCAGGCTTTCAAGTATGAAAATAATTTATAAATTTTTAAACTCAGCAAGTTTGTGTCTGGGGGTGTACATAAACTTGATAAGCGCATATTATAGCGCATAGATAAGGAAAAAATATGAGACAGGATATTGAATTTAGAAAAGAAAATAACGAAATTATCGTTCAAAAATATAATGGGACATCAAGTCAGATTGAAATCCCAAGTGTTATAGATGGACTACCAGTCACAGAAATTGCGGATTATGCTTTTCATAATTGTAGAAGTTTACAAAAGGTAATCATACCCGATAGTATAACAACAATAGGTAACCACGCTTTTTATGATTGCAGAAAACTAGAAAGCATGGTTGCTTCTGATGCAATTTATAACATTGGTGATGGAGCTTTTAAGAATTGCTACTTATTAAAATCGATCGAAATATATTTAAGAACTGGAAAGATTGCAGTAGTACGAAATATCTTATCTGAATTTAGTTCAGAGCTAACAGTTACACTTCACTATGGGCAGAATGCTTATGAGATAGGAAAAACATCGAAGATAATTTTTCCAAAGTTTTTATACGACTATGTAGAGAATAACTCTGCAAGAATTATTCGCCAGGAAACCTATGGTTCCGGAGTACATTACCGTGAGTGTATGACTGATCATGATATTGATTACAAAAAATATGATTCAATCTTTCATGTCGGTATGGCAGTTGATATGTTAGATACAACTTTGTTCATCGCACTTTATCGAATCATGTACCCGTATCAACTGACGAATACTGTAAAAGAAAATTACGGAAACTTTATTAGAGAACATTTTGAAGTATTGATGAAACTATTAGTTGAAGATGAGATGCGTAACGAAATCCTTTGCTTAATAAAGGAAAACATCATATCCTTAGAGCAACTGGATTATTTAATGGAATATGCAAGAAGGCAACAAAAACTAGAACTTGTTAGTTATTTTTTAAGCTATAAACAACGGAATTACCTGAAAAAAAGTATGACCTTTGATTTATAGGAAGAAAGAAATGGAGGTTAGAATGGAGCATGAGGTTAAGCAAAGACTGAGACAGCTTGGAGAGCGAATCTTAAAAAATAGTTCCAATGAGCTGTACTTATCAATGCGATTTTTAGATGTTCCACTCAGTGAATTAAATTATGAGCTACGGATGTCCTCTTTTTATATGGGAACGGACGGAAGTACTATTTATTATAATCCAAGATTTGTAATAGAAAAATTCGCTTATGATAGTGTATATGTAAACCGTTCCTATCTTCACATGTTACTTCATAGTATTTTTCGTCATATGTATTTGAGAGAAGAACGAGACGAAGAAAAATGGAATTTAGCATGTGATATCGCAGTGGAATATATTATAGATGGCCTGGATAATAAGGCGACAAAACGACTTGTTTCATCGCGTCGAGAAGAACTTTATGAACGTTTATCCAAGGAACTTAAGGTATTCACAGCGGAAGGTATCTATCATTTGCTTCAGATAAATTGGTTAACTGAGCGTGAGATTGTTCAATATAGTACTGAATTCTTAGTATGTGACCATCAGTTTTGGAACTTTGGTATCTCAAAAAATAAAGTGAAGGATAGTGAGGATTCTAATCAAGAAGAGAAACATGACCCTTCAAATAAGAATGAGCAAGCAGACAAAGAGAAGAGTTCAAAAGAACAATCAAGAGAGAATCAAACAGGGGAAGAAAAACAAGATAGAGATAAACAAGAAACAGAAAAAGGGAACAAGGATAAAGGGAATAATCAAGAGGGAAATAACGAGACTAGGGAAGATAAGACGGGAGAAGAAAATAGT
>DPVV01000396.1:0-2749 GCA_003526525.1 Lachnoclostridium phytofermentans
GTCATTCACAAAGATGACAAAGGTTGGCGGCTTCACTGCTACTTGAGTAATATAGTACAAACGAAGTCTCTTACCCTTATCGGATGGTGGCTGTTGAAGTGCTGTTGCTTCCATCATTATTTCATTGAGTACACCGGTTGAAATACGAAGATTTCTATTTTGAATCACAACTTCGATGGAATCAAATAATTTTGTTATACGCTGACCAGTCTTTGCAGATATAAACATAATTTCTGCATAAGGTAAGAAGGATAAGATTTCACGGATACGGTTCGTATACTTATAGATTGTCTTATCATCCTTTTCAATCGAGTCCCATTTATTAACCGCTATAATAATACCTTTTCCACGTTCATGTGCAATTCCTGCAATCTTTGCGTCCTGCTCTGTAACACCTTCATCGGCATCGATTACGACAACCACAACATCCGCACGCTCTACAGCACTTACCGTACGAATAATACTAAAACGTTCAAGCTCTTCTTTAATCTTACTCTTACGACGGAGCCCAGCAGTATCAATAAAAACATAATCCTTCTTATTCCAAGTTACTGCGGTATCAATTGCATCTCTTGTAGTACCTGCAACATCAGAAACAATCACACGATTCTCTCCGAGTAACTTATTGATAATCGAGGATTTTCCTACATTTGGCTTACCAACAATCGCAATTCGAGGGCGCTCATCCTCTTCTTCTTCCAAAGCTTCTGGTGGAAAATGTCCGACTACAATGTCGAGTAAATCACCAAAACCTAACATGGAAGCTGCAGATACTGGAACCGGATCACCAATACCTAAATTATAAAATTCATAAACATCTGGCATAAACTTTTCAAAACTATCCACTTTATTTACAACTATTATGACAGGTTTGCCAGATCTACGAAGCATATCAGCAACTTTATGGTCTGCATCTAAAAGCCCCTGGCGAACATCTACTACAAACATAATAACATCTGCTGTAGCAATGGCGATCTCTGCCTGCTCTCTCATATAAGTAAGCATCATGTCCTTACTTTCCGGCTCAATACCACCGGTATCAACAAGTGTAAACTGTTTATCAAGCCATGTAATATCCGCATAGATACGGTCTCTTGTTACACCAGGAGTGTCCTTAACTATCGAAATACGATCACCTGCTAACGCATTGAATAAGGTGGATTTTCCAACGTTTGGTCTACCCACAACTGCGACTATCGATTTACTCATTTAATCCTCTATTCTGGCGCTTTAGCGCCCTTTATTAACAATAGTATTTTGTACACGAGCACTAATTACTGTATACCAAATCTACTTTAAACATGGTACTCCTACATACAATAAAAGTGCGCTTTGCAAACTTTTTATTGTATGTCAAGAAAAAGTAAGCTTCGCGAACTTTACTATCTATCACTTTTTTTTATCATTGCATTTACCAATGACATTCCATCTGATTTTACAATACGAATAGTTGTTTGTAAAGCCTTTTCAATATCTTTCACTGTCATGTCATCTAGAAGTATCTCTTCTCCAGAGCGTAACATCACATCAGACATTAGTAATGCTTCCCCAAGAGGTTTCCCCTTTAATTGGTCTATGATGTCTTGACCGGTCAGTAGTCCTGTTACTGTAATGTCCTCACCAAAGAAATGATTTACGATTGGGTAAACATGGACCGTAAGGTTTTCAAATTTATCCATTACTTGATTCGCTAACTTAACTATAATATCCGAAACAAGCATACCAGTTATCAGGGAGACTTCAACTCTCTCTTTCGATGTTTCGATTTTAGAAAGATAATCTGTAACTTCATCCACTAAAGATCGTACCATACCGACGCCATTTTCTATCTGTGGATATCCTTCATAGATTTCTTCTTTTGGAACCTGCAGACCTGCATTGATATACCATTCATCACTGGCAAACACAAAGCGAGTGCCTCTATCTTTTTTTATCTTCTTTTGCCAGCCCTCAATTTGTTCCACTACCTTTAATGACTCTTCTTTTGTAAACTTACGAAGTTTCGTTAAGTTATCGCGGTGTTTACTTAACCCTACCGGAACTACAGATAATGATTTCATAAATGGAAGGTACTTTGTTAAATCCTCTATCGTCTTATCAAGTTCTACACCATCGTTATAATCTGGACATAATACAATCTGTCCATTCATCTCCAAACCCGCTTCATAAAATTGATCCAGATAAGATAAGGTGTCCTCTGCAAAACGATTGTTTAGCATCTTCTTTCGAAGTTCACCATTCGTCGTGTGTACAGATATATTAATTGGAGAAAGTTTATAGAAACAGATACGGTCTACTTCCTCCTTACTCATATTAGTTAACGTTATATAATTACCCTGAAGGAAGGATAATCTTGCATCGTCATCCTTAAAATAAATGGTATCTCTCATCCCCTTTGGGTTTTGGTCAATAAAGCAAAAAATACATTTATTACGACAAGATTGATAGCAATCCATTAACCCTTCTTCAAACTCTATCCCAATATCTTGTTCATAATCTTTTTCAATCTCTAATTCCCATTCCTCGCCATTTGGCTTTCGAACCAATAGAGTTAGAAATTCATCATTAATCAAATAATGATAATCTAGCACATCTTTAATCTTTTTTCCATTTATACGAAGAAGCTCATCACCGTAGGATAACTCCAGCTCCTCAGCAATACTTCCCTTTTGAACATCTTTTATATAATGTCTGCTCGATTGATTGTGTTCCATATTATAATCATAGCCTTTCCATAGCCTGCAAACTT
>DPVV01000396.1:2903-3565 GCA_003526525.1 Lachnoclostridium phytofermentans
TCCATAGCCTGCAAACTTTGGTCCACAGGCACAAATTTTCGTGTGAATAAACCTTGTTCTTTCACACTATCCTATCTTAAATGCTTGGTGCTAGCAAGGTATATAAAAATACAAATTTTCTTATTTTTTCCTTATTTACACCATGATTCATTCACTATAGTTTACCATCCCAAATGCAGTAACGCAATATACATTCATTAATTTCCTCTGTTAAAGCGGATACGAAACAAATGCTTTCATTAAATCCTCCAATCTTTGATTAACTTCGTGCTTTTTATCGAACAAGGTCGATACAAAAAACAACACTATCTCTATATGTTGTTTAAAATTCTTCAAATCGAACCAAAATATACATATACAAATCCAATTAAGAAGGTGATTAGATATGACTAAAAAATTTTACCTTGCTTTTTTATTGCTATTCGTTATAACCTTTTGCGGTTGTAGCAACGGGAATGAAAAAGAATCACATACCTTAATTTATGATTCCAAATCCCCCTATCACTTGTATGGAAGTATTTCCTTAAATCGGCAGATAAAAACAAGCGATGCTACTGATCTTTATAAGTTACAAAAACTTCCTCTAGCCGGCATATTTCCTGTAAGAAACTATCTTGCAAAACAGATAGAAAACATTGTACCAACGCCTACAAAGGAACCAG
>DPVV01000396.1:3652-4337 GCA_003526525.1 Lachnoclostridium phytofermentans
CAAAACCAAACCATAACAATCATGTCATTATTGATGACAGCGGGTTTTTTACAACATTTACTACACCACCTAAAAAAGTTGCTGTGTTATTTTCTTCTTATGCACAAGTATGGCAAGATGCCGGAGGTACGATATCGATTACTGTTCCAGATAGCATTGACCGGAGCTTAGTAAAAAAAGAGGATGTGACTGTGGTGGGAAATGGTGATGGAAGAGCTATTAATGTGGAACGATTACTCAAATTAAAACCTGATCTTGTTATACTAACAAATGACTATCCAGAACATGTTGAACTCGCAGAAATTTTAAGGGACAATGAAATCAAAACTTTGCTATTTCAAATAGATAGCTTTCTTGATTATCTGTCCATGTTAAAATCCTTTACAACAATCTTAAATACACAGGATAGATATCAAACCTACGGAACTGAAGTTTTAAATACGGTTGAGCAGATTATAGAGGAAACTAGTAATGTAAAAAATCCCCCTAAGGTATTATTCTTGCTCGCAAGTCTTCAAGGAATTAAAGTAATGTCAACCAACCATTTTGTCGGTGATATGCTAAATGATATGAAAGCAATCAATACGGTATCTGATTCTTCCATCCTATCAGATAAATTAAGCCCTGAGATTTTGTCAACTTTAAACGTGGATCAAATATATATTTCTATTATGGAGGACAGCGT
>DPVV01000395.1 GCA_003526525.1 Lachnoclostridium phytofermentans
AAGAATAATTTTCTTTGGCTCACCTACTTCGGTGAGCCTTTTTTAATTAAGATAAACATTATCCCGAATTTCAGGGCCATACTGCTACCGCTATTTTAATTGGAAATACACATATTTAATATTAGAATCTGTAACTACTGAAACATGCTTTTAGATTTACAATTTTAATTGATGAACCTACAAGTAATTATCATTACTATAGTATATTTGGAAAAGCAAATTATTTCTATTTCAGAATATTTTGTAGATATTTGTAAATCCTATTATTTATTCCAATAATCCCATGTTATCTCTTAACTTCCTATAATTAAGTATTACATAATTATTACGAATATGTTACTATCTATTTGTTCCTAAAAACAGCTACTTCAAAGGAGGATATGAATTATGTGTTTTAATTTTAATTCTTGCAATTTTAGTGAATTATGTAAGCAATTTTTTAATTTCTGCGGATTCAGTTCTTGTAACTAATAAAGAATAATTTTCTTTGGCTCTCCTACTTCGGTGAGCCTTTTTTAATTAGGATAAACATTATCCCGAATTTCAGGGCCATACTGCTACCGCTATTCCAATTGGAAATACACATATTTATTATTAGAATCTGTAACTACTGAAACATGCTTTTAGATTTACAATTTTAATTGATAATCCTACAAGTAATTATCATTAATATAGTATATTGGAAAAGCAATTTTTTTTATTTTAGAGCAGTTTGTAGATATTTGTAAAACCTATTATTAATTCCAATATTTCCATGATATCACTTAACTTCCTCTAGTTAAGTATTACATAATTATTACGAATATGTTACTATCTAATTGTTCCTAAAAACAGCTACTTCAAAGGAGGATATGGATTATGTGTTTTAATTTTAATTCTTGCAATTTTAGTGAATTATGTAAGCAATTTTTTAATTTCTGTGGATTCAGTTCTTGTAACTAATAAAGATTGATTTTTTTGGCTCACCTACTTAGGTGAGCCTTTTCTAGTTTATAATTGTTAGGAATAAACTTTTCATACGTTTCATATTATAGTAATAAAATTTTGCATGCAGGATTTATATTATGGATAATTCTAACCAGTATCTTTCTAATACGAAGCAGACGCATGTTCATGAAATTCAAGGGAGTGTCGTAATAGCCGAACAAAATGACCCTCATAGTCATCGGTTTGCTACTATTTCTGGAGAAGCAATACCATACGGTATGGATCACTACCATGAAGTATCATTTAAAACAGATTTTTTCAGGGAACATTATCATAGTTTTCAAGGCCATACTACTACCGCTATTCCAATTGGAAATACACATATTCATTATCTAGAATCTGTAACTACTACTAATGATGGCCATAAACATGCTTTTAGATTTGCAACTTTAATTGATGATCCTACAAGTAATCATCATTAACATTAATATAGTATCTTAGCAAAACAAGTTATTTCTATTTCAGAACAAATTGTAGATATTTGTAATTTCGATTATTAATTCCAATAATTCCATGTTATCACTTAACTTCCTCTATTTAAGTATTACATAAATGTTACAAATATGTTACTATCTAATTGTTCCTAAAAACAGTTACTTAAAAGGAGGATTTATATTATGTGTTTCAATTTTAGTTCTTGCAATTTAAGTGAATTATGTAAACAATTTTTTAATTTCTGCGGATTCAGTTCTTGTAACTAATCACATATTAGATTTTTTAGGCTCACCTTACAAGGTGAGCCTTTTTACTTTTGGGTGAGCCCTTTATTTTAAGCAAGACTTTCACATTTTCGCTCTATTGCTCTAGAGCTTCCTATTGTCCCGACCCGATTGGTATAATAGAACCGTTCTAATCATATTTATATAAAAGAAAGTAAAAATAAGAAGGAAGTTAGATGATTAAAGTCAAAGTTCATTTACGGCCCATTGTTAATAAAATAAATTTACCCACTGTTTTGAAAACAGCTATACTTCCGGGGGACTCAATCGAAAGATTATTTATTGCTACTCAGATAGGCGAGATCTTTTACATAGGAAATGGAGTTATAGAAACTTTTTTGGATATTCGCTCACGAATCATAGAACTAGGTGTTTCTACTGGCGGATATGATGAGCGCGGACTGCTCGGGCTAGCGTTCCATCCTGAATTTTATTATAACGGTCTGTTTTATCTTCACTATTCAGTAGCTGGATCACAAGGTCCAGGTGCTCTTCCTGGTTCCTTTCATCCTAATCCGTGTGACCCTAGTACCTTAAACTTAAAATGGATAAATAGAGAAACTCAATACAATCATATTGATACAGTGGAAGAATGGATTTTACAGCCCAACGGTCAACCTCAAAAACATCGGACATTACTTAATTTAAGAAGACCATTTTTAAATCATAATGGTGTAAATAGCTTAAACTTCTCACCTGAAACAGGTAAACTTGTTTTAACAACTGGAGATGGCGGATCAGGTTATGACCCATTTAATTTAAGCCAAGACAATATGGAATTCGCTGGGAAAATAATTGAAATTGATGTAAATAAGAATACATTTGTCGATAATCCACAAGTTGTTACACGTTTTAACGAACTTCCCGTACCTATTCAAGAAATGCTCACGGTAATTGCCAAAGGAGTTCGCAATATACCAGGCATATCATTTCAAAGGTTTTATAATCAGTATATCAAATATGTGGGAAATGTCGGACAGGATATGGTAGAGTCGATTTTTTCATTCGTACAATATAAACCTATACCGGTTACTAAACTTATTCAAGCTTCTCAAATGGAATCTGAACCTGACCAGGAAAGCTTTATTAATCTTGGATGGCGAGGATGGGAAGGCGCATTTCCTACTCCTATCATAGAGAGTTGTTCTGCAAATCCGGATTTGGATAGGAAAACAATTGCATATTACGATGAAGCAGTGGAAACTTCCGTGTTGCGTCTTCAACCTCTAATCAGCTATTTCCATGAAGATCCACGTCCTGATAAGTTTGGAGCAACTGCACTTACAGGAGTTCAACCATATATGGGGGATGAAATCTCCGATTTAACAGGAAGCGTTGTGTTTACCGATCTGGCTCGGGATGAAGGATCTCAACCTCCGAATAGAGGGGTTTTAGCTTATACCAAAGTACGATTGGATTGTAAACTAAATGATTTTAGTGTTATCGATATTGATTATAATTTTGGGTCTCAATCAGCTTATTATGTTAGCTTGGGTACGAATTTAGATCAAACCAGACTATATCTAGGGGTTTATAGCTCTATGAATGTGGCTGATTATAACCAAGGTACTATATTTGAAATCATTTCATGATTTAAAACGTAACATTGTACTTACTACAAGACAAATTTCTTTTTATGATTTATGGAATCGCATGATAGGAGGTATATCATTGAAAAAAATGGATATCGTTAGGTTTACTTGTTTTGGAGGCATGTTAACAGCGATAGCTGTTCTCTTCCAATCAGCACCTGTATTTTTACCCGCACTTGGTTTAGCCTTAAGTCCATTAAGTACACTACCTATTGCTATAGCAGCTGTCTCAAGTATTTTTCTTGGAGTTTCCGTATTTTTTTCCTCTGCATTAATTCTTACTATAATTAGTGCGCAGGAAACAATGATCCTTCTTTTTACTACCGGACTACTAGGTTTCGTTATCGGCGCATTGCTTTATAGAAAAGGAATCATTATTTCT
>DPVV01000400.1 GCA_003526525.1 Lachnoclostridium phytofermentans
TCTTTTGCTATATACTTTAATAGTTCCTCTACTTTGTAATAAATATCCTTATCTATAAAAAGGATATACTTTGATAACACGTCTTTTAAGTCTTTATGATTCGCAGAGTATTCATAGTATTTTTCATCAGATAGCTTGCTATCAACTATCCACTCTTTAAAAGACTCTACAGTATTTATGATCTTCGGGGATAATTCTTTATATATTTCAAATTCATTATCAAATATTTTTTTATTCTTATGAATTATTTGCTCATTAATAGCATTATATTTTTCCCGCTCTAATTCTAATGTACTTTTGTAGAATTCAAGCTGTTTATCATACTCCGCTGTTTTTTTCTTCATAATTCTATCAGCCCAAAATTTCGCTACATATGATGAACATGCGCCTAATATAACGCTTGCACCGCCTAACGCTGCTGCTACACTTCCAATGAATTTAAGTATGTTGTCCATGACACCCTCCTATATAATCATTAATACTACTATCTTATAGTATTATCTTCCAACTATCAATATTCAATTGTCAAAGTGCGCTATTATCTTTCTTAATCATGCGTATTACAACTATCTGTCAGCCACTCATCTACTGTCATTTGCCCAGGTAGACTATTTTGCTCATATTCATTACCATATTCCGATGTAAGTATAAAATCATCATTTCGCACTTGGTATGCATCTCCTAAGTACATTGTATTAGGATAATTATGCTTAGTTGTCTGTATAGCGTATTTGTCTATCTCTGTGGCGTAATAGCGGACTACATTTGCTTTTAACTTATCCAGTGCTATGTGTCCGCAGCTCATACCGTCATACATAGAAAGTACTTCGATTTCTTCGGTATTAATTCCATGGATAAAAGATAATTGATGTGCAATAACATCTACTGTCCAACCGTTCCCAAGCATCTTATAAGCCTGACTGTTCGAAACAGGGAATACATACCATTCTGGTACCGTTTGTAACCTCATACATTCCAATACAATTAGTTTTCGTATTATGTAATAACCATCAAGCATCTTTATAGGGTATTGCTTATCCTTTATTGTTATAATACCGTTCCTAACTTCATATATTGGCCGGTTAATCGTTCCCATATACTGATAAAAATCTGGTGATGTTGTAAGGCAATTAGATTTATCTTTCATGTTGCGCCCTCTTCGGGTTTTACTACTTAGCATAGCTAAATCAACACAGCCCATAGGCTCAATTTCTGTAAATCCTACCTTAGTTGCTTCCTTTACCGTCATACACGGTACTGCATAAAGTCCAGTCTTAGCACCAACACCTCCACCATTACCACAAATAGTAACCGACTTACCTTCTGGCGAATATACTCTGTATTGTTGACTATCAAAGTCATTGTTCTTAGCATCGTTTTCTATTGTTCCAATACGGATAGGTTCAATAATCTTTGGACCTTCTCCTTTATTAGTAGTTAGCGTTCGGCTTTTCCCATTAACATGCATCACTACACCATTCATACCATGACCGCTTGGGTTTATGTTTAAAACTTGGACTGATTCAGCTACCATCATACGTTTACCGCTTTGCCTCTCACTGTAAACCGTTCCATCTGTTGCCTTATAATAACTAGCATCTAACGTATATGCTTTTTCATTAAATGCAACACCAGTCTCTATGATATCCCTCAGCAATATTCCCTTATCCTCTGGCTGTGTAATTCCCGGAATATTAGTCCAATATAATCTCTGCCTATTCTGTGCCGACACCAAAGCGGAATTAATCAGTATTGGCTCAACACCTAATTCCTTAGTAATCTGCTCTCTGATTGCAGGAGCCATTGACTTATTGTTTTCGTAGAGGAAATAATCTGGTTTATATTTTCTTAGACCTATTAAATAGTTCTCAAATAACTCCCACCCTAGCCCCGAAGGTTCTGTCTCTCTGTTTTTGGTCTGTGCTATCGACCAGTGCGTACAAGGGCTTCCACCCATGTATAATTTAATCATTTTATTTTAGGAGTAAAGACGTCTTTATCGCTGGCCAGCAAACCTCTTACTCCTTTCCGCTAACTTAGTTAGCTAATTCCTTTCATAAACACTAACCAATGTGTTTTACTCTTCTTATTACCGAACAATGGCTTATACTCAATTGCGTTAAGTACATCTTTTAACTTGATTTGTTCCTCGTTCCACTTGAAAATTAGTACTCCATTATCTTCTAGTACCCTCATACACTCGCTGAACCCTTGCTTTAAATCCTGTTTCCAAGTATCAGTATTAAGCTTTCCGTACTTCTTGGCCAACCATGAACTTTCTCCTGCATTGATTAAGTGAGGTGGATCATATACTACTAATCGAAACGTATTATCTTCAAAAGGCATGTTCCGAAAATCTGCGATTATATCTGGCTTAACTTCCAACGTTCTTCCGTCACATAATGTATCATCAAGTGTACGGTTGTCCATAAAAACTACATTCTCATTTTGCTTGTCAAACCAAAACATGCGACTTCCGCAACATGCGTCTAATATTGGTTTTATTTCTTTCACCCCCCCGTGAAGTTACTTCCGTAAATCTCGATTTAAACTACTCTTATTCTTTGCATGGATCGTTCTCTGCCAATAACTTTCCTTCTAAACTCCAATACTGTGTTACACCTCTGCAAAGATCAGATTGACTATCACCTTTTCCTCTTAATGTTTTTGTCTCGATTACTTGTATTACTCTCGCTGAATCTGTTCCTCTTGGTCTTGCGCTCATTACATCCTCCATTCTCGATTTAACTATTTATTCTATATCGCTCTTTTAACTTTTCAGCTTCTTCAGTGTACTTTTTAAGTACTGTTTTTTCTTGGTTTAATTCTCTATCAGTAGCATCAGGTCTTTTGATATAAGCCTGTAAAGCGTGTTTGATAATCTGTGTTTCAGTATATTGATTCATTTACACTCACTTTCTCGATTTAATCATTTAACTTCTTCCAACTAACTTGTTGTAATATTCGATACAGTTTTTCAACCTCAGGACTTCTCCATGCTGTCATTGCGTATGTATGTGCATCGTCTGAATAATGATAATGGTTAGCCTTTAAGTGTTCTTCTGCCTCTCTCTGCGTTAAGAACATAGTGTTCTCGTAAATTTTTGGTATGATTGCATATGAGATAACTGAATATTCATCATAACCAAATCTTTCTAACCATTCTTTTATATCTTGCAAATCTTCGAGTTCTTCTGTTTCTTCTTCATCATCTTCATTCCATTTAACTATTATAGTCTCTGAAAATATTCCTTCATCAACAGATAACTCATATTTGATACCATAGCTTTCATTGATTTCATCAGTAAAGTTCTCGTTAATATATTCAACGATTTCTTCCATGTCCTCCGATACAGTATCGCAACTATCTTTGTTATAAAGTTCATAACCGTCTGCATCTTCTACGTTGTACATTCTTTCGGTCCCTTTTATAACCCAATATCTTGGGTCTGCCTGTCCAACATGATCCTGTGTATTCATTTCAGCTTGTAGGTTTAAAAGAAATTGAATTTCTTCTTCGGTTATATCATGCTTTTCTGTTGTATCTTCATGATATTTCAATCCTGTATGATACTTTTCCATTCAGTCTTCCTCCTAAAATTTATTTTTATTTTGGTACCAATCTAATATTACGAATCTTTTTGTTTGCCTGTAGCGGTTTAGTTATTTCATTCCACTTCGGTGTAAACCATCTTCTAAACTCAGGTGAATAACTGTACACCTTTGTCTCCGTCTTATCTTCGTACTTTGACATATCACCGTTTGCTGTTTCTTCTATCGTTACCCCGTGATATGTGACTATATATGTACCTGATTTAACATGCTGTGCTTGTACATATTTACCTACCTTATTTCTTGGTATCTCTGTTAGGTCAGATACCTCTATAAAACTTAAGTTCTCATGTACCTCTCCAGTCTTCATATTATAAACGTCGTATTTATGTATCATCTTTTAACCTCCTAACCACTGGTCCACAGTAATCTGCGTCCAATCATCAAAACTTACTGGTTCTTCTTTTATTTCTTTCTTCCTATTTGCAAGTCCTTGGTTCCCACTATGTAATAACTTCCTGCTATTTAACATCAAGTTGTCATCCAGTGGAACCGGTAGCTTACGGTGGTAAATCTCTGGCAGCTTACTTTCATCTGGTTCAATTCTTTTCATCCAATTTTTAAGATCAATAATTGTTTTTCGGATGCTATTACAGCTCCATCCATCCGCATACCATGGAGATTTACCGTTTCCGTTATATATGCTGGTCCATTCGTTGTAGTTTCGCTCAAGTTGATGCTCTAGTCGTTTTATCTCCATCTGGCACCTCTAAAATTTATAGAGCCTATCCGTATTGTACTAATATCTATCTACCTCCAATCACCTTTGTTCCCATTCAGATATAAAGTCTTAAATTCCTCTATATTATTAGTTGCTTGTTTCTCCCGAATTGATTCTTCTAGGAATGGAATCTGATAGCATACTTCTTTTAGACGGTTAGTAATACGATCATCGTAATCAAGTTCAGATAGTTTGTAATTCGATGTGTAAATCGTTGTTTTACTGTTTATATACCGCTCGTTGATTATGTAGTAAAACTTATCGTTAATCCAATCCTTTGGCTTTTCTGTTCCAAAATCATCGATTACCAACACATCCACCATAATTAGTTTGTCTATCAAAACGCTTTCTGCATATTCACTTGTCTTTTGCCACGTTTTTTTGATTTCTTCTAGTATTGATGAAGATGTTGCAAACTTTACAAGGACTTTTTTCTCTATCAGCTTATTACATATCGTTGCTGCAATCCTAGTTTTACCGCTTCCCTTGGTTTGACTGTGTATATATAATCCTTTGTTCCCTGGTTCAAACTCTTCAGCATACATTTCACACATTTTCTTTATTTTTTCTGCAACACCTTTATTTGCATATACCCCGATATCAAAGTTTTGAAATGTTGCTGCCTTGTACTTCTCAGGTATGCTTGCGAATTTTAAAGTTCTGTTCTGTCTTTCTTTTTCCCAGCAATCACACCGTCTTGCAACACCAGTTTCGGTTATTATCCAAAAAGTACCGTTGCACTTAGCGCACCTAGCTGTAGTATTCTGTGAGATCATCATTTGATGTCCTGCTATTTCCGCTATTTGTTCTTCTAGTGTCACTATCCTTCCCCCTTTCCCAAGTACGCACTGCAGATTTCCAATCTGTCATTTTATTCTTTCCAACCATCCAACCCTTGGAACTATAAAAGTCAACCCATCTAGATGCATCAACAGTATTTTTTCGTTCCAAGCAATATGTTCTTACTTCTTCCAAAGTAGGTGGAGTGAAACGACTACTATTACTTTTATTATCATTGTTTACATTGTTATCATTGTTATCATTATTGTTTGTGTTTTTTTGATGTTTTTTTGATGTTTTTTCGCTGTTCTTTTGCTGTTCTTTTGCTGTTTCGATATTCTGGTAATCGCTGTATTTTACTATGGTTAATGTTGTTTTTTTGTTGTCTGATTTTTTATCAATCATTTTTTGGTTTACGAGTAGCTCTAAAAATGCTCTTACCTTAGTTCTACTCCATCCCCAACGGTCTGAAAGCTTTACTTCTGATGTAATAAAACTTCCTCTTTGAACGTTCATAAGCTCATTACCAAGTAAAAATTCATTGTCAGAGTGATTAGCTAATAGAAGCATATCAATCCATGCTTGTCCTTTAGAGAATGGTTTTTCCTTCCATATCCAACAGTCTTGTATTTTTCTTTGTAGCGAAATCCAGCCTTTACTATCTATCAATTTAATCACCTCCATAAATTAAATTAATATGTTTAAATTGATCTATTCTCCAATCGTAATCATTACTGTTCACTATATTTAATTACATATCCGATAATTTATATCTCATTGGATTAGATTTAGAATAGGATCCTGCGGATATACTGCTCTATCATCTATGTAAATGTCAGCAAATATCTTTCTACTATCATCACCATATAATTCGATATGCTCAGGTAAATTCTCGTTTATAGAATCAAATTCTAATCCGAAATCTTGACACCAGTGGATTGCTGCATCCAGGTATATACCTTTTCTACATGTCCATAGAATTAGCTTACAACCATTACATCGAAGAGATTTTAATGTTTCTATAAGCTTTATATTTTCGAAACCTATCGCAGGATATCTATCAACGCATAAAGTTCCGTCAAAATCTACAGCAATTACATTATTCTTTTTCATTAACATTACCTCCAAATTCAAAATGTTGTAGTGCTTTACCGTGAATACGCTGTACCTGTTTTACACAATATCCTGTTTCAATGCCAATTACTTCCCACGACTTAAACATAATATAGCGTTTGTGGAGTATATTACACTCCATACCATCTGACATATTTGCAATTGAAGTTTCTATCTGAATCTTTCTAGCTAAACACAAGGCATTAATATCATCAATGGACCTCATAACTGCATCCAACTTAACCATGTAATCAGATAAATCACTTATGCTATTTGCCTTTGGCATTCCATCATATGACTGAGCTTTAACACTGGTCATTGTTTCGATCAGGCTATATTTTTGCTCCTGCAGTGCCTTAATCTTATTACATAAGTTCCTGTAACTTTTAAGGTACTCTTTTTTCTTCTCTATTTCCGTCAATTAAACACCGTCCTTACGCTGCACCTCTTCTATGTGCTATTCTTATATCTTCTTGATTTATAGTTACATAGTTATTGACCGTTACTGATATATCTGCATGTCCTAGAAGCTCCTTAATTACTTCTATCCTCACACCTGACGCACTTAACTTAGTGGCAAACGTTTTTCTAAATAAATGCACAGTCACATGCTTATTAATACCTGCACGCTTTGCTATAGCTTGTAATTCTTTTTGTATACTACTTACGCCTAATCTTTCATGTTTTCCCTTGCTTGCAACAAACAAAGCTTCGCTATCATCGTCACGACTCATTATATAGTTTGCAAGATGTAATTTCGCATCTGCATTCAGGTATCCAGTTCTAAATGCCTTGCTTTTACTACCGTATATAGTTAGGCTACAATCAATTAAATCTATGTCTGAGATATTTAGACTTACTAATTCACTTACACGGCACCCAACTGACAAAAGAAAATGTACTAGTGCAAATTCCCTTTTTGTTTTACATGCACTTTTCATACGAGCTACTTCATCCTCTGTAAGATATTCTTTTTGTTTTTGCACTCGTTTTATATTCTTAATTCTGCTCGCAGGATTGCTACTCGTATATTTCTCTTCGGTACACCATGTATAAAATGCACTGATAAATCTAAGTGTATTATCTAACGTTGTCGTACTCACCTTGTTTATTGTCTGGTACATATCAAGATAGTACTTGATATCATTTGTAGTTACGTCTTTGTAATTTTTATTTAGTGTAATCAGCAGTTTGCGAGTAGTCCTTACATACTGAGATATACTTTTTTCGCTTAGATTTTCTAACTTTTTGTTAGCAGCAAAAACCTTAAGTATGTAGTCATTATCATCTGAATACGTTGATAACTCTGTACATTCACTTGCTATCTGCTTACCGTGTAGATTATTATTTAATACATTTTCTAACTTTTGTAGCTGTATACTATCTAAATCCACCGCCATAGCACAAATAACTTCATTGATAAATTTACTATTACTACTCATAAAATCATCCTTTCCATGTGCCTAAGGATGTGTTATAATATCCTTAGTGATTTATTTGTGTTAAGCGGTAGATATGCTTTGGTCGGCGTCCACCGCTTATTTTTATTGTTTAATGATACTTAGTTTGTTTACTTGAAGAGTAAGAACTTTCATTAACAAAGTACAAAATTCCGAAAATGCTTCATCTTGATCATATACAATTGACAGAGCAGCTATATCACTTGAGTTTTGTGATTCCGCTTTGAAGAATACATTTCCTTCTTGATCCTGTTCAGCAAAGAACGCTATCTTATTTACTGTTTTTAAATTGCTGTCGTAACCGATTAACTCAATATTCCTTGAAGACATAATTCACCTTTCTATTTACTTCAAATAATTGTTATGATACAATAAGCTACGTGTTTATATCTTTGCGCCCCGACGATTCGCACTCGTATGGGGTGCATTTTTCTTTATAACTAATATCACTATTCTAATCTTCTCCTTTCTGCTCTCTCTGTTAAATAAGCAAGACCAAGTAAGCTAAGACCTACGCCTATCCCGCCAAACAGTGAATATAAGATGCATACCATATAATTTTCATGATACGGTGATGATAAAATACTGAGAAAAGACGCTATTAGTAATGATAATAAAAATAATTCAATTACAAGAACTAACAAAATATGTAGTATGTTACTACTCCAACAAATAAATGATTGAGTATCTAAACATCGGTAGCACTTTGAGATATTTAGTCTCTTGTACCTATGCTTACAATTAAGGCATGTCCTCATAGTTACCTTCTTTCTTAGCGTTTATTCCAAACTTGTAATATCATGCTTAGTAGTACCGTCATCATAATTACGGGTTCTTAATGTTCCATTGACTATTTGTCCAACTTTATCATTGTACTTTTCATACACTTCTATTCCGTTAAGATTGTACTTGATACCATCGTATTCAACCGTGATTTTGTTAACTGCAGGATGTGATATCATGCTCATTACCTTGCCAGTAAATACTGGTGTTACATATGATGCACGATGGTATTTATCCACTACTTTTACTTCAACTACCGTATATTCAGTGCTTATGCACTTCTTACAGCCACTTAGCATAAATACCAAGCAGAGAATCATAGAAATTGCTATAATCTTATTAGTCATGGCGAGCGTTCCTCCTAGGCCCCATATTTAATTGACATTTCTTTTACTATAGCTGTGTAGCCCTCGATAAGTTTTTTATCCTCTGCGATTACATCCACATAACTCAGCTTATCTCTGGTAGATTTACATACTCCGTTATCTGCCATTCGTCTACGTTTATTAGTAAGACGGGTTTGTAAATCAACACCCATTCGCTTATTAAGCAATTCATAGCTTTCAGACCTTACTTGACTGTATGCTTGTCCACCACCTAAAGCTGTACCAATCTTACGCAGTAATGCGCCGGTATCTTCTCTCCATGATGTTGTATCAAGCGCAACTACTTCTCGAATGGATTCTACTTTTTCAAGTACGGATTTACTATCTTCACTAATCTTTTTCATTTCAAGTTCTTGTTTAGCAAGTCCATTAAATATGTGCTGAAACATTTGCAACTCTGGCGAAAGTTGACCTATTAAAGAAGTACTATTTATGGCATCTTCCATGTCATGGAATCGGTTAATATACTTTGCAGTAAATTCCGTTCCTTTGATACCTGTTAGTTTGTTACCGATAAATTCACAACCTCTCTTAGTTACTAAAAAACATGGTAGTTCTTTATTTTGATTGTTTAAATAAGTTGCTACATTAAAGAATTCGGAGTGTCCAATTTTGGACTGTCCTAGCTGTACCACGTATCCCCTAATATCTCTTAATAACTTGTTATGGTCTTTACCGACCATTTCTGCTACTTCAACGGATGTAATTGTTTTCTGCTCTAATTGATTCATAGTGCTCCTTTCTAAATTTCTACCTAATTCTTAATACAGACATCTTCTAATTTTTATTTTATGCATTTATACAAATCTTCATAATATCCTCTTTAGTAGATCCTATATACAACGCTAATTGTTGAGGTGAGATATGATATGTATAGCAACTACTCTTCTCATTTTTCCATGCACCACCTATAGGTAATGCGTTATTTATCAGCGCACCTTGTACCGATAATATTGACAATCCAAGTAATTCGGCAGCAATAGCGACTGGAACTCTTGAAACATTCTCTACTTTCATACGCTTTCTCCTTCGTTTCTAAAATCGTCCAACGGTATAGATAAGTAATTTGCAACTTTGGTTATTCTTTCAAATGATGGAGTGTTAGTATTCCATTTACACACACTACCATATGAAAACTCTAAATCCGACTCTAGTTTTCTGATTGAAATTCCTTTTGTCTTACATATCTCTTTTATTTTTGAATAAAGCAAATTTCCACCTCCTTCCATATCTGAATATTTTACATATTTTAGTTGACATTTTGCTGAAAATATTCTATAATATTTTTTGTTGAGGAAAATATTATATAAACGCTTTCGGCTTTTGATGATGTTACGTAAAATATTCAGTTGA
>DPVV01000246.1 GCA_003526525.1 Lachnoclostridium phytofermentans
TGGTAACACATGTAGCTGATTGTTACTAATAGGTCGAGGGCTTAACCTAAAAGGTTTGTTTAAACTTTTTAATTGACAATGTCAAATTCATTTAATACAATGTAGAAGTATTCCTCGATAGCTCAATGGTAGAGCACACGGCTGTTAACCGTGGGGTTGTTGGTTCGAGCCCAACTCGGGGAGTTATTAACAAAAATCATTATCTTTATAATGAAATTGTTAATTGACAAGAATTAAATTGTATGTTAATATTATTAGCACGGCTCCATGGTCAAGCGGTTAAGACACCGCCCTTTCACGGCGGTAACAGGGGTTCAAATCCCCTTGGAGTCACTCGTAAGATTGATAGTTCAGTAAAGTGGTTAAGGCTACTATCGGTCTTATCTTTGTGAATAAAAGTTTCTCTAATGAACATTGTGCCGACGTGGCTCAATTAAACGTAAAGTGAATACGCCGACGTGGCTCAATTGGCAGAGCAGCTGACTTGTAATCAGCAGGTTATCGGTTCGAGTCCGATCGTCGGCTTAATGGCTTTTGATTTATCAAAAGACATGGACCTTTAGCTCAGTTGGTTAGAGCAACCGGCTCATAACCGGTCGGTCCCGGGTTCGAGTCCCCGAAGGTCCACTTGAGGTAATTATACAGAAGATTATCTTACAAGAAATAAAAGAATTTGGCTCAGTGGCTCAGTTGGTTAGAGCGCCGCCCTGTCACGGCGGAGGTCGTGGGTTCGAGTCCCATCTGAGTCGTTGTAATCGATAAGATTACACGACATGAAATACTCAATATGTATTTGATATCGAGTTATAAAGACCAGTTAAATTGGGATCTTAGCTCAGCTGGGAGAGCATCTGCCTTACAAGCAGAGGGTCATAGGTTCGAGCCCTATAGGTCCCATCAACCGAAAGGTTATGCCGGCGTGGCGGAACTGGCAGACGCACAGGACTTAAAATCCTGCGGGACTAATCTCCCGTACCGGTTCGATTCCGGTCGCCGGCATTATCTTTGAATTATTCAAGGATAATGAGTGTGAAAATTTCATACTATGTACGTGTAGCTCAGCTGGATAGAGCGTCTGGCTACGGACCAGAAGGTCGCGTGTTCGAATCATGTCACGTACATTAGTGCCTGTAAATGCTGAGTTTACAGGCTTTTTTCATGTCTATGACCTAATCTCAGATCAAAATGAAAAAGGTGTCGCGGATATCTTTAAATATTACTATCCTATAAAAACACCACTGCTCATTATAATCTATCTTAAGGAAATCAGTATTCCAATAATCATCTGTATACTCTAAGACTCAAACCCCAAACCCTCTACCCTTAAACCTTCTTCTTCAATCTGAAATCGAAGCATTATTGCCTAATTTCAGAGATCCTATCAAGCACTGTAATTGATTTGGAAAATCTACCATTTTTCTTTTGTCATATACCAAATAAAATTATAATTATTAGACATAACTTGTATTAATTAATCATAGATTTATTTACGAATACCTTTGTGGAAAACTTTAATATCTACTCGCTTTCTTTGGTACATATATTATATCGAGGTGATAATAATGAATGGTTGCACAGATATACTATTGATAAGCACTATAGCCTGTCGAATTGCGGAATGTCTTGATGACAATGAATTAGCTTTGCTTGCTGCAGATTTGCTATTATTAAGTGATTCACTTAATGCAATTGCTGTTCGAAGAGCAATTTGTAATGATATTTGTGAAAAGCAAACCGCAGATGCAGAGAAAAATAATAAAAATAATAAAGATAACAAAGATAATAAAGATAGTGAAGATAATAAAGATAATAAAAATAGTAAAAGTAGTAAAGATAATGGTAGTAGACAAAGTAACGAAAGTAATGATAATAGTATAAGACAAATCGGTGATAAGAATAACACTATTACACCAGCAATAAGTGAACAAGGTTTCGTAAGGAGTAATATGAAAACTACATTCACTCATAAAAATAGTTCTATGAAGATTAGCGATAGTAAAAGCGTTGATATGGAAGGGAATAATAGTAATAATATCAAGAAATAGAACGATAGGAGTGTTATTTCGTTCGCACCTTTATTATTTCAAATTACAAGTAAGAAAATGTACATAATTTTTATAAGCATACTAACTAATAATTTAGATAGACATCAATATGAATCAATGTCTATCATAAACTAAATTTAAAAAATCTGATAGCATAGATTAATAAGTATTGGTACTGCTGCTGAGCACAAAATACCATTGATTACAGATAATACTACGGTTTCTTCATTGGTATATCGAATTAACATAGGTAGAGTAGTATCTTCACTAGTAGCTCCAGCAGGTGCTATACAGGTAGGAAAATTAAAATACTTTGCTATGAATGGTATACTAATAAATGAAAATATTTCTCTCATTAAACTGCTTAGGAAAGTAATGCTACCAAACGAAACGCCTGCAAACTCGCTAATCATAACACCAGATAAGCTATACCAACCTAATCCACTTGCCATAGCGGTACTGGTGTTCATAGAAATTCCAGTCATAAAACTACAGACAATACCACCTAGCAACGAGCCAATTATGATACCAAAAGGAATAATAAAAATCTTCACATGATATTCTTTAATTTTCTGTATAAGGCCACGATGTAATCCAATACTGATACCTACTAAAAACATAAGCAAATAAAGAATATAGTGAGTATGTTCTGCAATAAAATTAATAATTGTTATATCAATACCGGATAAGCCATAAGCAATTCCTAATAACAACGCGATTACGGTAAGTAGAACCATAGTTAGCCCTCCTTTTCTTTTGATTTATTTTTCATAAATAATCTGGTTAACAGATAAACAATGAGAATAGAGAAGAGCGTTGGTATAAAAAAATATAAAAAACTAGTTAAACCAAGACTTGTTATTTCTTGAAGAAAATTCTCTCTTCTTCCAAGCATAACCCCCATAGAAAAAATAATTAAAATGGTGCATACCATTTGCATTTTTTCGTTCTTCTTTTTATATTTATCTGGAAAAAATTTTAATCCAATGAAAATTCCAATTCCCATTATAATGAGAATATCCATAATATAGCCTCCCTTCTATAAAAAGTATACATACTTGATTTCAAATGCTTGTCCTCATGTGAAACGTAATAATGGACTAGCTTTAGAGTTGTCCTGGATTGTAGTTTTAAGGAAATACTTAATGAAGTCCTCTTTTAGGAAAAATCAAGAATAATCCAATGATATGGAAAAGAATAGAGAACGTTATCCTCTATAAAGCCCACGAAACCTAATACAAACGTATATACTATAACAAATATTTTAATTTCAAGCAAGAGAACGAATTACACGAAAGAGTTATACAAAAATTGATTAGATTTGGTGCTTCTATCTAGAGTTTTAGAATAATATCTACTGAAATTATAACTTTCAGTATTAAGAAGTTAAAATTTAGATAACTACTTCAACACTATGACGAAGTAGTGTACAAAACTATAAGAAAGTTTTGATTTTTTGTATGTTTCTATCAATACTACTAGTTAATTTTTATCTGTTGGGAAATAGTTATGAATCTTGACTTTATAAATTGTTTGTGATATATTAAACCGTATCCGACATTGGTACAGATTACGTGTAATGACAAAATTCCTAACAGGTTACTTACTAGATTATATTACTTGAATTTAAAACCTGCAAACAGTATGTTTACAGGTTTTTCGTTATAATTAGCTGCATTAAAATTTTGTATAAGTGAATGTAATTCAATTGAAACTTTGGTAGGATTAGGAAATATTATCATAAATCTAAACTAGAATTAGATAATTTATTAACGAAGTCTTTATTTGACTTCTTAAGGCTTTTTTATAAGGATGTTGAGTATTTAATAACCTAAGAAAAAAGTTGGTTTAATATTTCATAATATGGATGACGATGCAAATAGTTAAACTAAGTTGTAAGTAAGCCAATATCAGAGGTTTCTTTGATATTGGCTTTCTTAAAAACAGAGGGACCTTTCGTCATTTTGGTATGCGAGCGAATGAATGTATAGTTCAATGCTGAGGTAGGAATAATTAAAATAAGGGCTAAAAATATATGATAGATAACAACTTGAAGTATATTTTTATATAAAAAGACAGGAAGAAAGTGAGGATTGCTATGAAAATCAATCAGGAAAAGTGGAATTTGCCATCTTATATCAGGGATATTTTAACTGAGAGCAAACACGTATACTACCCACGTTCGAAGAAGGAGCTGATACATATGGCTTTTGGTGGAGAAGATGTGGACACTTATGAGGTGGCTTATGAAGTACCGGGCAAGGGTAACATTGTAGAAGCAACGGTTACTCGTTGTAAAAATGGTATTGTAGTAAATTATCCGGACGACTATATGCGTAGACGTGACCCAGATTGTCTATTAGTTGCCGATAAAAATGATACAGACAAGCCTAAGTACGATGATGTTTACAATCAAGATTTTGAGCCACTTCGTCAAGAAACATTCCAATGGTTAAAAAGACAAAAGCTTATTGTGTTTGCTTTTAAGTCTGGTGGTGAGGAATATGGTTATGATACCTTATTGGTTTCTCCAGCAAATGCGGGATTCTTTGCTTGCGCTGTAGCAGATTTACAGGGCTTTACCAGTATGCATGACATTACGGAGGACTTCAATCCAAAGGCTGTTATTTTCTTAGCGCCTCCATTCCGTCATACTCACTTTGATGGTAAGCAAATTGTAATTCACAATCGTTTGACAGGAATTCATGAGTTGTTCTCCTATAACTTATATCCAGGCCCAAGTGCGAAGAAGGGTATTTACGGCGTTTTACTTAACATTGGTGAAAATGAAGGTTGGACAACCGTTCATGCGTCTACTGTTAAGGTTATTACCCCATACGATAATGAAATTGTTATTATGCATGAAGGTGCATCTGGCGGTGGAAAGAGTGAGATGATCGAGCATGTCCACCGTGAGATGGATGGTCGTATTTTACTTGGTAAAAATACAGTAACTGGTGAGAAAACATTTATTGAGTTATCAGAATCATGTGAATTAAGACCTGTTACCGACGATATGGCAATTTGTCATCCAAAGATGCAAAACGATAGTAAAAAACTTGTTGTAAAGGATGCAGAGCAAGGCTGGTTCTTACGTTGTGACCATATTAAGAGTTATGGTACTGCCCCACAGTATGAAAAGATTTTTATTCATCCACAAGAGCCATTGGTATTTTTAAATCTCCAGGGTGTACCTAATTCTACTTGTCTTGTTTGGGAGCATACATTAGATTCTAATGGAAAACCTTGTCCAAACCCAAGAGTAGTTCTTCCAAGACGCTTGGTTCAGAATGTTATTGATGAGCCTGTAGAAATTGATGTTAGAAGCTTTGGGGTTAGAACACCAGCTTGTACAAAGAAGAAGCCTTCTTACGGTATTCTTGGTATGTTCCACATCTTACCTCCAGCACTTGCTTGGTTATGGAGATTGGTTGCGCCAAGAGGATATAACAATCCAAGTATCACTTCTTCCGAAGGTATGACAAGTGAAGGAGTAGGATCTTACTGGCCATTTGCAACTGGTAAGATGGTAGAGCAGGCAAACCTTCTTATGGAGCAGATATTAAATTCAAGTCATACTCGTTATTTACTCATTCCAAATCAACACATTGGCGCTTATGAAGTTGGATTTGTGCCACAGTGGGTAGCAAGAGAGTATATTGCTAGAAGAGGTAGTGCAAAATTTAAACCAGAGCATTTAGTAGAAGCTCGTTGTTCAGTTCTTGGTTATGGACTTGGATCACTTAAGGTAGATGGCCAGTACATCCGTAAGGCATTTTTACAACCAGAGATGCAGCAAGAAGTTGGTATCGAAGGCTATGATGCTGGCTCTAAGATACTTCTTGATTTCTTCAAGGCAGAAGTTGAGAAATTCTTAACTCCAGAACTTCATGAGACAGGTAGAAAGATAATTGAATTATTACTTTCTGACGCTACTGTTCAAGAATACAATGATTTATTGCCAATGAGATATTAATAAAACAGTTATTTTGCTTGTAGTGATATAAGTACCCAAAAAGAGCGGGTGCAAATGGAATATTCTAAGGAGAAGCCAATCGGCTTTCGGAGGATTCTGTTTGTACTCGCTTTTATTCATGGTAAGGTTGTTGAAGATGATTTAAATATTAATAACATGCTGAGGAAGCCTTAGAGGAAGCTGGCTATAAGGTGGTTTAGGCATATTCGGGTAACCGAAGCCACGCTAAATGTAGGGGTAGGCGAGTGAATCGAAATGTAGAGAAATCGCAGGATGAAACAAATCAATGTCTTTCTCATAAAGGCTTATTATTGGATCGTAGTTCTTATGAAGTTAGATTAGCAGGAAAATTGATACCACTTACCAAACAGGAATATAAGATACTAGAACTGTTACTTCTTCATCCAAATAAGGTTTTTAGTTAGCAGGAGATTTATAATTATGCATGGGAGGAGAACTTTATCGGTGTAGAGTTATTTGGTGTTGATTGCAATAAACAGAAAGAATTATTTTCAAGAATTGGGGTTTTGATTGAGGCACCGGGGTTATTTCCCAATATGACTGCGTTTGAAAATCTAAAGATGAAGTGTATTAGCCTTGGGATTAAGGATGATAATTATATCCATGAAATCATTGAGCTTGTAGGCTTAAAAGGTGTAGATAAGAAAAAGACAAAAAATTATTCGTTTGGTATGAAACAGAGACTACTCTACTGGAAAATGAAAAAAGCAGGTATAAAGTGATTTCAAAGAAAGTTTCTAAAAAATCACTTTGTACCTGTTTTTTCATGTTGATATAGTATTATTGGCTAAGACATCTCATCAAATCTTAGTTGACCAATTGCTGCAATCAATAACTTTCGTTGCAAAACCTTCATAAAAGTCTGGCTCATGGCAGATCAATAGGATACTTCCTTTGTATTCTCTAAGGGCACGTTTCAATTCATCTTTTGCTTCTACATCTAGGTGGTTTGTAGGCTCGTCAAGGAGTAAAATGTTAGTTTCTCGGTTAATTAGCTTACAAAGTCTAACTTTTGCTTGTTCTCCACCGCTTAATACACGAACCTGGCTTTCTATATGTTTTGTTGTAAGTCCGCATTTTGCAAGAGCGGTACGCACTTCATACTGTGTCCAGGATGGAAACTCGCGCCAGAGTTCTTCAATACAGGTATTGTTTTTCGCACCTGTCATTTCTTGTTCAAAATATCCCTGATAAAGATAGTCACCTAGGGTTACGTTACCGTTTAATGAAGGTATGAATCCTAAGATACTCTTCATCAATGTTGTTTTTCCGATACCATTCGCACCCTTTAATACAATTCTATCACCACGTTCCATAGAGAAAGTAATTGGATTTGATAGTGGTTCATCATAACCAATAACCAAATGCTCTGTCTGGAAGATGTAACGGCTTGCAGCTCGAGCTTCTTTAAAATGAAACTCTGGCTTTGGTTTTTCTTTTGCCAATTCAATAACATCCATCTTGTCTAGTTTTTTCTGACGAGACATCGCCATATTACGGGTAGATACACGTGCTTTATTGCGGGCAACGAAGTCTTGTAGTTCGCTGATTTCTTGTTGTTGCTTTTTATAGGCAGATTCTAATTGCGCTTTTTTCATTGCATAAACTTCTTGGAACTTATCATAATCTCCGACGTAACGATTTAGTTCACCGTTTTCCATATGATAAATAAGATTAATTACACTATTTAAGAATGGGATATCATGTGAAATTAAGATAAATGCGTTTTCATACTCTTGTAAATAGCGCTTAAGCCATTCAATGTGCTCTACGTCTAAGTAGTTTGTTGGCTCATCGAGAAGGAGAATATCTGGCTTTTCAAGAAGTAGTTTTCCTAATAAAACTTTAGTTCTTTGACCACCACTTAGGTCAGTAACATCTTTATCCAAACCAATGTCGGTAAGTCCAAGAGCTCGTCCGATTTCTTCAACCTTAGAGTCAATAATATAAAAATCATGGGCATCTAAAAGGTCTTGAATCGTTCCGAATTCCTCCATAAGCTCGGCCATCTTTTCATCCGAGGCATCCGCTAAATCATTACAGATGGAATTCATTTTAGTTTCTAATTCAAATAAGAAGTTAAAAGCAGATTTTAGTACATCGCGGATTGACATTCCTTTTTCTAACACAGAGTGCTGATCAAGATAGCCAACACGAACATTTTTTGACCATTCAATCGTACCTTCATCTGGCATAAGTTTATCGGTTATAATATTCATAAAAGTAGATTTACCTTCACCATTTGCTCCGATAAGCCCAATATGTTCCCCCTTTAACAGACGGAAGGATACATCGTGAAAAATCATTCGCTCACCAAAACCGTGATTTAGGTTCGTTACATTTAATATACTCATTCTGACCTCAATTCTGGCGCTTTAGCGCCCTTTTATAACAATAGTAATTTATGCGATATCACAAATTACCGGTTGAAAAACCTTGTTCATTCAACCTAATGCTCCTTATATATTGAATTCAGTAGGTGCAAAACATGTACATTATAGACGATATAGAGGTAAATTACAAGAGATTTCTCTTTAGCAGGCTTGGACTATATTAACAATTTTATAAAAGAATTAAGTTAGAATTATTAAAAATTTAATGGGATATTAATGAAACCATCATTTACGGGAGATTCTAGTTGTGTTAGAATGTTTTTTATTAAAGGAGATAACATATGACAATACAAGAATTTTTAAATCAATTAAGAGATAGCTTGGATGGCGAACTCCCTTACAACGAAATTGTTTCCAATATCAATTATTATAGAGATTATATGAATTCGAAAAAGGGGGAGCAGTCTGAAGAAGAAATTACAGCAGGGATAGGTGACCCTCGTTTGATTGCAAGAACTATCATTGATACTTATAAGATGAACCATGATAATAAGGTACATTATCAATCCTATAGCTATTCGGATGGAGGTAATTATCAATCTGCGAATTCCTCAAATGCAAATTATGATCGAGAAAGCGATAGAAAGAAGGATCCAAATCATTCCGTATTTAAGACAATTGGAATGAAAGGCTGGCTTGGTTGTTTGATTAGTTTATTTATCTTATTTATTGTATTAGGCGCAGTATTCTGGATTGGTGCTATTGCATTTAAGGTATTTTTTAAATTTGTTCTTCCTGTTATTTTAATTGTTGCAGGAATTTCTTATCTTAGCAATCGATTTAAAAGACGATGAGGAGAAATTTTAGTAATCATGAAAAATTATAAAAAAATAAGAAAAAGTACGCTTCGCGA
>DPVV01000049.1:0-407 GCA_003526525.1 Lachnoclostridium phytofermentans
ATAACATCGTCATAACCAAGTCTCATTGCATGAAGTGTGGGACTGCACTTCAGGCAAGAGATTTAATACCGATGTTTTCCTACATCTTCTTAGGTGGTAGGTGCAGATATTGTAGGGAAAAAGTATCGTTGCAATATCCTTTTGTGGAAATTCTAAATGGAAGCCTGTGGGTAGTGACATTTTTATTGGTAGATGACCCTGTTAAAAGCATATTGTATTGCTTGATGATTTCTGGACTTCTCGTACTTAGTGTGATTGATTGGCGGACATTTGAGATACCGTTTGGGATCAATGTCTATTTATTTGTAATAGGATTAATTCGAGAGATTGTGGATGGAATTTCTATTTCCATCTTACTTGATTTTGCGCTGGTAAGTGGTTTTCTACTGTTCCTTTTTCTAATTACA
>DPVV01000049.1:646-4434 GCA_003526525.1 Lachnoclostridium phytofermentans
GCTTACCATTGTAGCGCTCTTTTTTGGATGTTTGTATGGTTCAGTGATTCATATCATACGAATGAAAGTAAGGAAAACGGAACATGTTCTTGCTATGGGGCCGTATTTATCAGCTGGTATCATTACCGCTGTTTGGTTTGGTACAAAAATATTAGAATGGTATAACGCGGGGTGGAAATAGTTATGGCTCGCAGGCAGTTCAGTAGCGGTTTCAAATTCCTTAGCAGAGCGTTTAATTTATGATAAGTCAGAAGATGGATAAGGATTAGGATTAAAGAATAGAAACCGAAGTGATGATTGTACATCACTTCGGTTTTTTATGAAGACGTTTGTTTGCATGTAACCGCAATATTATAACTTATTCCAATGGTTGGAATCCAAAGTAATTTAAGATACCAAGGTAAATTCCATAAGCAAAGGTATACTGCTCATTTTGAAGAAGCAAGTTATCCTCATAATTTGTGATATATGCTAACTCAACAAGAATGGATGGCATCTGAGTACGACGTAATACATATAAGGATGGATTCGCTCTTACTCCATTGTATCTCGTACCTACTGTATCTACCATAAATTCCAATACGGATTCTGCTAAATTTGCAGCTTCAGTATAAAGAGCATAAACATAAACCTCAGAGCCATTTATCGCTGGATTAACATTTGCATTGCAATGGATACTGATAAAATAATCTGCTGGCCAAGAGTTTGCCATTTCAACTCTTGTTCTTAAGCTAGTAGAATTACTAGTTCCAAGAACTTCAGTAATAGTTTGGCGTGAAGTACGGGCTTCAAATCTAGGATCATTATTCAACAGGTCTCTTAGATAGATACCTACATTAAAGGTTACGTCCTGTTCGTCGATACCAAAACCGCTAGCCCCGCCGTTAATACCACCCGGATTGTGACCTTGATCTATAAATATTTTAATTGCCATAATAACTCACGTTTTCGTTTTACTATATCTTATTCATATAAGAACGAATTGATATATAGAAAAACAATCTTTCTATCTTTTTTGCTAGGTTAATTGTCGAAATAGCCCGTATAGATCGAGTTTGCCATAGCCCCAGATAGGATTCGGATACACCATATTAGGATTTCTAGATGCTCCACGATTTAACAATCCGCCAATATTTCTACCAGTTATAGTGGTATAGTTTCCTTTTAATGCAGCCCATTCCATGATCAATGCCATAATTCCAGCAGTATGTGCAGCAGCAGCCCCTGTACCAGTAGCGCTACCATAGGAATTTTGAAGTGTTGGGCAAGTTAATTGATATCCTGGGGCAGCAATGTCTGGTTTCACGACTGTACTAAGAGTAAAACCTCTGCTTGAATCGGTAATTATATTATCATTATTTTGATTGTAGGCGGTTACAGTAACAGTATTTTCTGCATTACCAGGGCTTGTTATGGTTATATTTGGGTCTGGTTCAAAAAAATAAGTTTCGGTTGAGATGAGGTTGCCAGATGGAAGCCATGCATGAAATGTAATAGCTCTTTTTTCTAAACTTACTAACTCAATAGTCCAAATCCCGCTTTTGGCGTTTTCAAATCTTATCAGGATAAGCTGATTTCCTGTTTCCTCCTCAAAATTTATATTACTTATATATAGAATTGATGAGTCCAGATTAAAATCAAATTCACGACATTCATTTAATCCCGGAGAAACCAGTGTTGTTTTTTCACCGGATGGTGAGGTGATTGTAACTGCAAGCCTAAAAGGAAGTCCCTGCCATATCTCAAGGGAAAACATTTTATCTTGTTCTGAAACATTCAGATGAAATTGTGTTTTAAAATTATTTTCTGTTACCTCACCCTTATAATGCCTGTAACTATTCCCTTCATTCCCTGCAGCGACGCTTATTCCAATACGTGGAGTGATTGATAGGTTATTTATTAAAAGACTTAGAGTGCCACTTCCGTCATGACTACCTTGGCTTGAACCCATACCTATGCATATTATTAATGGTTTATTGATTTTTGCAGCAACAGATCGCACATATTCTATGCCAAACATGATATCAGATTCCTGATAACATTCAATATTATCTGGTACCGAAAAAATTCTCCGGCTATATCTTTTTGCTTGTTTTAATTTCACTACAATTAGTTCTGCACTGGTTGCTATACCACTAAAATCTTCTATTTTATTTGGGTTACCAGCAGCTATACCAGCAAGCATTGTACCGTGCCCATTATTATCCGTTGATGGCACGGATGAATAAGGATTTGATTGCTTTAAGGCATAATTCAATAAATTCTTGCTATATTCTGTTCCGAATGTAAAACCTGCCGGTGGAGGTCCATTTTCAATAGTCTGATCCCATATAGAGTAGATTCTTGAGGTTCCATCCGTGTTTCGGAAGGCTTGATGCTGATAATCTATACCAGTATCAATAAAAGCCATTAAGATACCTTGGCCATAGAGTGGGAGATTTGTAAAATTCCGTACATTAAAAACGCCAGACTTTTCTAGACTTATTGTGGAATTTAATGTATAAATTTTAGGAAACATACGGTATGGATAGGTATCTAAAATACACATTCTAAAGTCGCTAACGGATACATGATTTATTGAATTTCGTTCATTGATTCTCGTAACATTATCATCTTTTTTTAATTGTTCAGCCAATATATTGTCAATGATTAGGTCGAAATAGTTCTCATCAATAACTTTATTAATAGTAATCTCCTTCCTCGATGAACTATGAATACAATTTCTTATCATAATGTTATGAGTAGAAGAATCGTTATATTCATTGTTAAAGAGGAGAATATGTTAAGTTAAAAAAATAAAGATATCATAATAGCTCAAGATTCTGCCTACAATTTTCATACAATCTCATAAAAAGCGGGATAAGAATATAGACGAATAGAATCAAATATGTTTACAGTAAGAATTGCAATGGATTTCTTAGGGAGCACCACGTCTCCAACTATTAACTAGTATTTCAACGTGGTGTGTAATTTATGACAAGGAAAAGATCAAAAATCGAGCTTTTCCTTACTACATAATTATTTAGAACAGATTAGCACTCTTCTTCACTGATTTGATCTTGAATAAAGGTAGCCAATCTAAAATTGTGTCTGTGACCGTCATTTTGTGTTGTTACAGATTCTAGAAAATGAACATGCCTATCACCAACAGGAATTGCGCCCCCGGTTTTTCCACAGAATTCATGAAAATGATTCTCATAAAAATCTGTTCTAAACTTTACATTGTGAATGTGATCCTTATGACCAATTGGAATTACTTCTCCAGAAACAGTAGCAAAGCGATGGTTATGAGGATCTTCTTGTCGTTCTGCTATTTCAAGGCTGCCCTGTATTTCATGAACATGAGTCTGTTCTCTTTCTCTTTTGTGGTGATAATCAAAACACTGATGATTATAGTTACCCATTACTTTTTACTCCTATTCTAATATATTAGGAAATAAAAAATGCTTCCCATGTTACAATATGCAAAAATTGTTATAAAGTGAAAAATAATGAAGGATTAAGTAGAATATTTAAAAAAATTAGAGGAAAGGTTTTAAAAATAAATAAGGCTACTGATTCATTATTAAAGTGCACCATAAATATTAGATTATTTATCTAACATTTAGGTGCACTTCATAGTTGCAGTAGCTTTTTTTGAAAATTATTTAGAGATTGTTAAAAATTACAATTATTCTTGCTATACAAATAGGTGTATAGAATTCCGTGTCTAATTTCATCGGTTATTATTTCTGTTAACATATTGATATGAATACGATCCTGCATAGCAAAGAGAATCTGACGGTATT
>DPVV01000044.1 GCA_003526525.1 Lachnoclostridium phytofermentans
ATCTCTCTTCGCATTTACTTTTTTCTCTTCACATTCAAAATAAACGTTGCTTTCATACTGACTGGCTACCTGAACCAATAACGCTACCGGTCTAGCCTCTAATCCTGTTGGTATTTTGATAACAATTTTCTTAGAAATCATCGCTTGTTTCCTCCTTTTATTGCCTAAGACCATCCGCAATAGAACACAGTTTTTTTAGTCGGTGATTCACGCCTGATTTACCAATCGGCGGATTCAACATTGCCCCCAATTCTTTCAAAGAGCTTTCAGGATAAGAAATTCTTAGTTCCGCAATCTCCTCTAACCCTTCGGTTAAGTTGTCAAACCCTATGGTGTCTCTTATAAATAGTATATCATCAATTTGTTTTGCAGCTGCAGTTACTGTTTTATTTATATTAGCTGCTTCACAGTTCACTTGCCGATTGATAGAATTTCTCATCTCCTTAAGAATTCTGACATTCTCAAAATCCATTAGACTAGTATGAGCTTCCATAATATTTAATAAATCAACTATTTGTGAACCCTCTTTCACATAAACGACATAATATTTCTTCCGAAGTACTATCTTCGCTTCTATGAGAAAGGAATTGATAATCTCTTGCAATTGATTGGCACGCAAAGAATCTGGAAATACGATTTCATAATGATAAGTTTTTTCCGGATCACTCATGGAACCTGCTGCCAAAAATAATCCTCGTACAAAAGCTCGTTTACAGCAAGTATTTTGTACCACAATAGGATCTACTACCAGTGCCTTATCACCTATTTCTTGATGTAAGGATAGTTTCGTTGCCTGATATAAAAGTGATACTTGCTTAGGTAGCTTTACGACGAGCAAAAAAAGCAAACTGTTTTTTCCAGCTTTATTTTTTCTAATTAAAATTTCAGTATTAATATTAAATGTTTTTTTCAATAAAGTAAAGTATTTTCTTGCAACTATAATATTTTCTGTCTGTAAGACAATGCTTTTTATCTCCCCATCCTTTTGAATGACGTGGCCGCATGCGCTAAGTAGCGCAGCAATCTCTGCAAGTCTACAGTGTCTCGCATTGCTTATCTGCTTCGCGATTTCTTCCTTAACGTCTTTAGAAAATGACAAAACTATCTACCCCTTCTCAACATCCCTGTGCTCTGCCTTAACTCCGTATTCCGTAGCAGATAATCGTTTTTTAATCTCATTGGCCAATGTCACCGAGCGATGTCTGCCACCAGTACAACCAATGCCAATTACCAATTGATTCTTTCCTTCTGCAATATAATTTGGAATCAGGAACAATAGCATATCCATAAGTTTCGTTAAGAATTCCTCCGCTTGCTCTAATGAAAGTACAAAGTCTCGAACCTCTGGTTCATTCCCTGTCTTATGCTTTAGCTTAGGAATATAATACGGATTCTGTAAAAAACGCACATCAAAAACTAAATCCGCATCACTTGGTAACCCATATTTAAATCCAAAGGACAACACGGTAATAAAGAAGTTTCGATAGGGGCCATCCTGTACAAATATATTATCAATCTCTGTTTTTAATTCACGTACAAGCAATCTGCTTGTATCAATAATGTAATCTGCTCGTTCTTTTAAAAACCTAAGCTTTTTACGTTCCAATTCTATACCTTTATCCACACGCCCAGTTCCGGATAAGGGATGCATTCTGCGCGTTTCTTTATAGCGCTTTACTAAGATTTCTGTGCTGGCCTCGAGAAATAAAATTTCATACTGATAACCAGCTGACTTTACATCCTCAAGGACTTTACCAAGTTCCTCTAATGCCTGACCGCTACGAATATCGATTCCGAGTGCTACTTTCGTTATATTCGCACTTTCTTTTACCGCAAGCCTTGCAAATTTCATGATAAATGGGATTGGTAAATTATCCACGCAAAAATAGTTGCTATCTTCTAACATCTTAAGTACCGAGCTTTTCCCTGCTCCTGACATACCTGTGACTATTACAAATCTCATATGTTCATCCACATCCTCCGCCATACCCTGACACCTTAAGCATTAGTATTGGCTTCCTCACCAATTAAACGTACCTCTGGTTCCAAAGTTACGCCAAATTTTTCTTTTACAATACGCCTGACATCATCAATAAGTTGCAATACATCTTTTGCAGTTGCATCTCCTGTGTTTATCACAAAGCCACAATGTTTTTCCGAAACCATAGCTCCTCCGACCCGGTATCCGCGAAGTCCTGCATCCATAATTAGCTTTCCTGCAAAATATCCCTCTGGCCGTTTAAATGTACTTCCGGCACTTGGATACTCCAACGGTTGCTTTTCTTTTCTCGCTTGGTTAAGTTCTTCAATTTTTATAAGGATATCTTCCCTATTCCCCTTTTGTAATAAAAAAGTAGCATCAATAACATAATACCCTTTTTTTTGTATAATACTGCTTCGATAAGAAAGCTCCAGTTCTTCCCTGTTAAGAGATAGAATCTCTCCTTCTTTCGTTAACACACGTGCACTTTTTATACAGTCTTTGATTTCCCCACCATAAGCACCTGCATTCATATAAACAGCTCCACCTAAACTACCCGGTATTCCTGCTGCAAATTCAAATCCAGTTAAGCTTTCATTCGCTATCTTCATCGCAAAAGCAGAAAGATTCATTCCAGCGCCACCGGTAACCAAATAGCCATCTTCACATTGGGTTACAAAAAATCCCTCCGTGTTATCCTCCTGCTTTAATACAACACCACGTATTCCTGCATCTGAGATCAGAAGATTACTACCCTTACCAAGCATAAGTAGAGGTAAGTTATGCTGATTACAACACCGAATAACAGCTGCAGTTTCCTCTGATTTTTTTGTTATAACAAAAAAATCAGCAGGACCTCCAATCTTAAATGTCGTATGCTTACTTAATGGTTCATTACAAAGTACTCGATCCGGTGAAACTATATTTTTTAATTCTTGCAATACTGTATCCACTTATTTCCTCTGGTTTGTATAAAGGTAATATAACAAACCTTTCTTTCTAACTATTATTACTACATAATATGCCTAGAGATTTCTTTTATAATTCAATATGAATCAGAAAAATGGAGCTAATATCATAGGAATCTTAGAACGAAACTATCTCTACTAGCAATTTATCCAATCACTAATTTTGCACAACCGTAGATTCCTGCATCATTTCCAAGTTCGGCAAGGCGGAATTCTTTACCTGCTAGCGCAAATATAATATTCTCATTATAATATTTTGAAATCACATCAAGTAACATAGAACCAGCTCTTGATACACCACCACCAATTACAAATACTTGTGGATCAACCGCAGCAGCAACATGAGATAATGCTAATCCAAGATATCTACAAAGTTCTTCAACAAGCTCCAGCGCTACTGTATCACCCGATTTAGCGTGGTCAAAAATATCTTTCGCTGTAATCGAAGCAATATCACGAAGTGAGGTAGCAACACTTGGATCTAATAAACGTTTTTTAGCAAGGCGAACGATTCCTGTGGCAGAAGCATATTGTTCCAAATGGCCGTGCTTACCGCAACCACAGGCTTCTGTCTCATGAAGATTCACTGTCATATGGCCGATTTCACCGCCACCGCCATTACTTCCTGCAACAATCTTACCATTTAAAATAACTCCGCCTCCTACGCCAGTTCCAAGAGTTACCATTACAATGTCCTTATAACCCTTGCCACCGCCCATCCACATCTCTCCAAGAGCTGCAACGTTAGCGTCATTTGCAGAAGATACCTTTAGTCCGGTAAGTGCACTCATTTTTTCATTTACATTAAAAATATCCCAACCTAGATTGGCACATTTTAAGACAGTTCCATCTTCGGTAATCGGGCCTGGTACGCCAATACCAACTCCGAGCACATCCTTTTTCTCAATGGATAATTCTTTTAATTTGGCTTCAATTGTATCCGCTACATCCTGTGGTACCTGTATACCGCCATTTTCCGTTCTGGAAGGAATCTCCCATTTTTCTTTTAATTCACCATTCTCTGTAAATAAACCACATTTAATTGTTGTACCACCAATATCAATTCCAAAGCAAAACTTATCCATGTTACCAATCCCCCTGGTATTTTATTAAAATGAATCTCGTACTTCTCTATATTCTAAAAATCTAAATCATGAAGTAACTTATTGCAAGAGTTTTTCGTCATATCTTTTACCCCGCAAAGTATCTTTAAAGTATCTTTAAAGTATCTTTAAAGT
>DPVV01000491.1:0-5924 GCA_003526525.1 Lachnoclostridium phytofermentans
CACTAAGTTTCTAAACTTCCATCCGAGGACTTCCATTTAAAAACTCCGTTCGACTTGCATGTGTTAAGCACGCCGCCAGCGTTCATCCTGAGCCAGGATCAAACTCTCAAATTAAAGTTTAATCTTTCAGAACAATTGCTGACTTCTAAGTTGCCTTAGTTATCAATCTTTGTTTCCGTTTACTGTTAATAGGGTTGTGTCTAATTTACATCAAACACAGTTCTATGCCAAACATTTCTGCTTGGACTTTATTCTCAACGAATTTCAAGGTTGTTTCACTGTTCAGTTATCAATGTTCAATGACTTATTGTCATTTGCTTGTCCGTAAAAACTAGCTCGTTTATTTTAACACACTGTTTTCTATTTGTCAAGCACTTTTTTATTTTTTTTATTAAGTTGTTGTCTTTCAACAGACAGCTTATACATTTTATCATACGTTTTATCATGTGTCAAGTATATTTTTTAAATTATTTAATTTTTTTATTTAATTTAAACAATTTAATTTTATATACCATTTCACTTTGATATTGCATAAAACTTTCTTTAATTATCAGAATGTTTTATGAACGGAGAAAGAGGGATTTGAACCCTCGCGCCGCGTAAACGACCTACACCCTTAGCAGGGGCGCCTCTTCAGCCTCTTGAGTATTTCTCCTCATCTGAATTTGAAATCTTATTCAGTTATGCGCAACTTGTCAGCGCAAGATTTAGTATAGCAAAGCATAAAGACTTTGTCAACTACTTTTTGATATTTTTCGAAAAAGTAATTACATTTCCGACTATTTACGAAACCTTCATAAAATTGGCTATTCTTCTCTAGGATATATTACCAATACTTATGATAGTGTTTCTTGTTTTACTATATTTATACACTTTAATACAATGTTACCTAAATAACGGTTTATCACACTCAAAATCTAAGTTGATAATTTAAAATCATAAGTTATATAGAATCGTTAGCTGATATAGAAATCGTTACTTGATATAGAAAACATAAATTGATAACTATATCGTTTCAATCGATATTGTTTTTTTATATTGTTGTATACTTCCAATGTCAAACAATTTAACTTAATTATGAAACCACGAATCACATATCAATACGTTAAACACATATAACGCTATAACAAATAACTTTGAAAAAAATAACTCTGTAACAAATGCAACACATCTATCACAGAGTTAGTATTGTATCCTTTAAAATTATATACAAATAATGATACCATTATTTATGAATAACATTTCTATAACTATAAAAGTCCCATATCTAGAGATAGAGCTGAAATACTTAAAGTTAACTGCCGACTATCTTTCTAAATCCAATGGTATTTCGGTCGCATTATTTCACTTATATTATTATTCAGAGAATAATGGAGTAGATAAATATCTCTCTCCGGTATCAGGTAATATAACTACGATATTTTTACCTGCATTTTCTGGACGCTTTGCTAATTGAACTGCTGCATATACTGCTGCCCCTGATGATATACCAACTAAAAGACCCTCTGTTTTAGCAATTTCACGTCCTGTAGAGAAGGCATCTTCATTTTCTACTGTAATAATTTCATCGTACACTTTGGTGTTTAATGTATCTGGAATAAATCCTGCACCAATTCCTTGAATTTTATGAGGTCCTGCTACCCCTTTCGATAAAACAGGAGAACTTGCTGGTTCAACAGCTACAATTTTAATATTTGGATTTTGAGATTTTAGGTATTCTCCTGTTCCAGTAATTGTTCCACCAGTACCAATACCAGCTACAAAAATATCAACGTTTCCTTCAGTATCTTTCCAAATCTCTGGTCCTGTTGTTTTTCTATGAACCTCTGGATTTGCAGGATTAATAAACTGACCCGGAATAAAGGAATTTGGAATATCTTTTGCAAGTTCCTCTGCTTTTGCAATAGCTCCCTTCATACCAAGGCTTCCATCTGTAAGAACAAGTTCAGCTCCATATGCCTTTAATAAGTTACGTCTTTCAATACTCATCGTCTCAGGCATTGTTAAAATAATACGATACCCCCTTGCGTTCGCAACGGATGCTAAACCAATACCAGTATTACCGCTTGTTGGTTCAATAATAACAGCGCCTTCTTTGATAAGGCCCTTTTCCTCTGCATCTTCAATCATTGCTTTTGCAATACGATCTTTGACGCTACCAGCAGGATTAAAATATTCTAGTTTACCTATAATGTTTGCGTTTAAATCTTGTTTCTTTACAAAACTACTTAATTCTAATAATGGTGTATTTCCAATTAAATCAGTTAAATTTTTCGCTATTCTCATAACTATCCCTCCAAAATATTATTCTAATGCTTTTTCCAGGTCATATAAAATATCGTCTATGTGTTCTGTTCCAATCAATAAACGAACCGTATTTGGTTTTATTCCAGAATTTTTTAATTCTTCTTCGTTCATTTGTGAATGTGTTGTTGACGCCGGATGTATTACTAATGATTTTACATCTGCAACATTTGCAAGTAAAGAGAATCTTTCTCTCCACCTTTAATTTCTATTGTGAAAACTGAACCAGAAGAGGTCTTTTATTTTCATGAGCAATCTTAGCAATCGCTTCTATTAAGACATTAGAATTAGGATTACCAAGGCTTTTGATAAATACACTTTGGTATTATTGCATATTTAATATTATCTACGTCTGAGGCATCTATAAAGGTGGTTACAATTCCATACTCTTTAAGTGTATGCGCCAATAGATTATAAGATCCACCCTAAATGTCATTCGAAGCAACAAGCTTCACGATCTGCATTATGAAATATATAAGATGTTGTTTGATATATCGAAACCGCACTTGCTATATCTGCTTTCTCTTGACCAACATGTAACTGTAGTGTCTCAAACTTAAAATTTCTTTTTGCTCAATCATATAATCTCACTTTCTCTTTTTATTATTTAGCTACCCCTGTATTCTTATATACTTTATATGTCTCTTCTTAAATAATAAATTTTTCTTTTCTATATATTGTATTCATATAGAATTAGTATGAATTAATGTTATTATATTCTCACTCTCAAAATTTGTCAACATGAATTCATAATATTAGAGTATATTTTTTAAGAACTTCATCTAAATTTAATGGAACGTTTTTTTGTAATAATGTATGTCCAAACAATATACTAGTTAATTTTTACGTAGTGCCAAACTATTAATTAATTTTATATGTAGTACAAAACAATATGCTACCTAATTTTGTATGTACCAAACTATATATTAATTAAATTTTTATGTATGTACCTAACTATATACTAACTAATTTTATTAGTACAAAACAATACACTAATTAATTTTATATGTAGTACTGTACTATATACTAATTTTTATGTAGTACAAAACAATATACTAATTAAGCTTTATAGGATTACATATCTTTCAAAAAACTATTGATATATTAAAATCTGCAAAAAGGAGTATACCTTATCTTTTCTATAAGGCATACTCCTTTGAAGGTTATTTTAATTCACTTTATATTACATAGTTATTTTCACCAAGTTCTCGGTGACGTTCCACTAAGTCCTCTAATGTAATATTATCAACTACATTATTAACTGCCTCATTTATCTTCTGATAAACAAATAAAGTTGCGCAGGAACCATATCGATTACAATCGTTATCTTCCTCTTCTACACATGATACTGGTGCAAGACTTCCTTCAATTAATTTTAGTATCATACCAACCGTATACTCTTTTGGTTCTTTTGTTAACCGATACCCCCCTTGGGCTCCTCTTGAGCTTTTTACATATCCAGCTCTGCTTAATAGGGTTATAATCTGTTCTAAGTACTTATCAGAAATTTCCTGTCTCCCGGCAATACTCTTAATTGTAATAAATTCACCAGTATTATTAATAGCTAAATCTAACATCAGACGAAGTGCATATCGTCCTTTTGTTGAAATCTTCATATCTTCTCCGCCTTTCTTTCCTACGATTAATAATTATCATAAAATCAATACAAAGTCAATATAAATCCTATTATTTCACTATGAATTTATCGAATTCATTTTTAATTCATACAAATTGTTTCCATTCAATCAATAACTACAATTGCAGGTAAATTTTCTACCCACAATTCAAGAATGGCTTCCGTTCCTAAATCCTCATAGGTTAAATCAAATGGTAATTCATGTTTTGTTGTAATGCCTCGAACATTTTTTGGCAAATTTGCTTCAATACACATTTCTTTTATTGCTTTAGTTATAGCATCCGTATGTACTATTCTCATAAAACGTCGATTCCGATACTCTCGTATCATTGACATAACAATGGCTCATTTATATATACAGATTGATACAAAAAGAGTTGATATGCCAATTCATCTTCTCATGAATAATAAAAAATACGCTACACGACTTCTCCTTGTCATGAGTTTCTTTTTAAAAAGTATCAACTTTTATTTTAAATAATGTTAGAAAATTCGTAGTCCATATGGATTACCAAAGGACTACGAATTTTTAAAACATCGGTTAAATCATATTACTTTATGTTTTATCCGAATACCAGTATTTACTCATCTTTGATCTTTCGATCTTTTGATCTTTTAATCTTTAATTTTTAATCTTTAATCTTTAATTTTTAATCTTTAATCTTTAATCTTTTGATCTTTAATCTTTCAATCTTTTGATTTGATCTTACTAATTCATCTGATCTTCTCTATCTTGTTATTCTTGATCTTCTTGTTCTTCTTGATCCTTAAGAGCACGTGATACTAATTCCTCAAGGTCTTTCTTATCATCCATAAGATCTTCCTCTTCTTCCGCTAAGGTATCATCTTCTTGGTAGGAATCATCCTCTTCGGAATACTCATCCTCTTCTTGATCATCTTCCAGAGGTATAACTACATTTTCTTCCTTTAGTTCTTCCTCCAATTTTTTAAGCACCTCTTCTTCTGTACTACTTTCTCTAACTTTTGCTAAGCTTGCAACTCTAATATCCTTACCTGCCTCAATATTAATTAACTTAACACCAGAGGTTATTCTACCAAGGATGCTAATACCATTGATAGCAAGACGGATAATGATACCTTCATTGGTTATAATCATTACCTCATGTTCTTCGTTGACAGCTTTCGCTCCTACTACATTTCCAGTCTTTTCTGTAATCTTGTAACATTTCACACCCTTACCACCACGTCTTTGTGGAGTAAATTCATCAAGGTCAGTTAACTTACCAAGACCATATTCTGAAACCGTAAGTAAATACTTACCTTGAGTATGAATCTGCATTGCAACCACTTCATCTCCATCAGTTAAGTTCATACCGATAACACCCATAGATGCTCTACCAGTATTACGAACATCTTTCTCATGGAAACGGATACACATACCATTCTTCGTTACAAGTACAATATCTTTTTGACTGTTGGTTGTCTTTACTTCAATTAATTCGTCATCTTCTCTTAGATTAATTGCTTGAAGACCGGTCTTTCGAATATTTTGATATTCTTTAATCTTGGTCTTTTTCACAATACCATCTTTCGTAGCCATAAATAGATAACGATTGTCTTTGTATTCTTTTAAAGCAATAATTGCAGTAATTCTTTCTTCCGGCAATAACTGTAAAAGGTTCACTATAGCTGTTCCTCTAGCAGTTCTAGATGATTCTGGAATTTCATATGCCTTTAACCGATATACTCTACCTTTGTTGGTAAAGAACATAATATAGTGGTGGGTAGTCGTCATGAATAAGTCTTCAATAAAGTCTTCGTCAATGGTCTGCATACCCTTAATTCCTTTACCACCACGATGCTGACTCTTAAAGTTATCAATGGTCATTCTCTTGATATAACCTAAGCGGGTCATCGCTATTACTGTATTTTCATCTGGAATTAAGTCCTCCATGGAAATATCAAACTCATCAAATCCAATGGATGTTCTTCTTTCATCTCCGTATTTATCATTAATAACCTG
>DPVV01000491.1:6085-6791 GCA_003526525.1 Lachnoclostridium phytofermentans
TATTTATCATTAATAACCTGGATTTCTCCTTTGATAACACCAAGCAATAATTTCTCATCTGCTAAGATGGCTTCAAATTCAGCAATTCTTCTTTGAAGCTCAGCAAATTCATCCTGAAGCTTCTCGCGTTCCAAACCTGTTAACGCACGAAGTCTCATGTCGATGATTGCCTGTGCTTGGATATCATCAAACTCAAATCTCTCGATTAATTTTTCTTTCGCCATTGCACCATTTTTTGAGGCACGAATAATATTAATAACCTCATCAATATAATCCAGTGCTTTTAATAAGCCCTCTAAAATGTGTGCTCTTTCTTTTGCCTTATTTAAATCATAAGTGATTCTTCTTGTTACAACTTCTTCCTGATGCTTTAAATAATAACTTAACATTTCAAGAAGAGATAATACTCTAGGCTGATTATTAACTAATGCAAGCATGATTACACCGAAAGTATCTTGTAACTGCGTATGTTTATATAACTGATTTAAGATTACATTTGCGTTAACATCACGACGGAGTTCGATACAAATTCTCATACCTTCTCTGTCAGATTCATCACGAAGTTCCGTAATTCCATCAATCTTTTTATCACGTACCAACTCTGCGATTTTTTCAATCAAACGAGCTTTATTTACCATATATGGTAATTCCGTAACAATAATACGGTTTTTACCGTTTGCCATAGGCTCAATATTTGTTACCGCAC
>DPVV01000393.1 GCA_003526525.1 Lachnoclostridium phytofermentans
AGTTTCAGAGGAAGTCAAATCTCGTTATGAGGATGAGATGAAAGGTCTTCAAAGCAAGGTAAAAGAAGCACACGAGGAACAAAGAAAAGCTGCAGAGAAGGTAAAAGAGTTTTCCTTAGAAATTACCAATCGTTATGAAACTTATCTTGGAAAAGACATGCTTACTAAAGCAGCTATTGATCGACTTATTGAGATTATGAAAGAACAAAACGTTACGAATATAACGGAGGCACTAAGTATCTACCGTGCTGAGTTAAATAAGCCAATAGAATAGCTGTAAAAGAGCTCCCTTTAGGTAAATCGATGATATAGTCGACTACCAAGAAGGGAGCTATTTTTATGGATTGGATTTTTCTATAACCCGACCTCTCATAAGATACATGCAATGGGAAATGCCTTGGTAGATATAATCAACTAAAGTCATTACCGTACCAAGTCGGGTAGTTTGTAAGAGCATTTGATCAAAGAGTCCAGAAAGATTAACAATTCCAGTAACAAACAAATCACCAACGTAAGGTAAGTCCTTATCTACTCCAGCACCAGGTTTTAAAGGTCCTTCGCCTAAAGTATAATATCCTACATGTGAGGCTTTCCCTAAAGAGGCATCAATCGCAATAATAAATGGGTTGCTATTCTCAGCATAAATACGGGAGACTGTTTCTTTTAAATTTTTGGCATGAACCGGTTCTTCTAAGGTTCCATAAACTACATAGCTTTTGGAAGGAAGATGAGATAATTTATAGCCAAGTAATGGTCCAAGACAATCTCCGGTTGCACGGTCTGATCCAATGCATAGAAATACAATAGTTTTATTCTTATAACTGTTTACTTCCAAAAGATTCAACAGAGTATTTCCAAAATCATAAGGAGAATAGCGTTCTTTAGAGTCAAAATAAAAAATTTTCTTGTTTTTCTCTACAAATTGCTTCAAATAGGAAATCCACCTTTCACTAGGGTATTTTTTCTTCATATACGAAAATAAATCAATGAAGAGCAACGTCTGTTGCTTGTCTCCTTACAGAGTATTTCCGTAAGGTAGATTCATAGACATAGAATCGTAATACTAAAAACTTGGTTTTATGACAAAATAAAGAAAAAAATATTCAGAAAAAGAAGAAACTTAAAAAATTAATAATAACACTGCAAAAATAATTGGAAAAAGATAGATAAAAACCCAAATCCAGATTATGTAAACCGACAAAAACAGCAAGTCCACTGTGATACGATGCTAATATTAATCGTATATCTTGTTTGAGTTAGGAATAACGAACATAGATTTATATGGAAGGGCGGATTGGTATGAATGATACAAAGCATAGTTATAAAAACAATCAGACGGTAGCAGCAACTGAAAAGGCAACGACAAAAATAAAAGTTCCAAAAAACGTAAGGCAGATTGGTAAAATTGGAGACCAGTTAAAAATCTATATGGAGGATTATGTAAAGACATATACAAGGCAACTTGCAGAGAGTGATTACGCTAGTCGTTGTATGGCGGTCTTAGTAGGGGAATTCCGCCACGAAGAAGACAACCGAAATGTCTTCATCTATGGTGCTATCCTGGTAGATAACTGTTTTGAGGATGGAAAAATTGTTTTAAAGGAAGATTCTTGGGCCACGATCTACGAGAAGATAAAACAGTATTTTTCTGAGGCTGAAATTGTTGGATGGTATTATGGTGGGACAGGATTTGGTACAGATGAAATTACCTCACTTCGCGAAGTTCATATTGATAATTTTGCAGGCAGAGATAAGGTTCTGCTTACTTATGATGTTCTAGAAAAAGAAGATAACTTTTACATATACGATGGATATGACTTAAAACAACAACCAGGATATTATATTTATTATGAAAAAAATTTAGAAATGCAAAATTATATGGTAGATCACAAAAAGATAAAGCATGAGGAATTAGAGGTAAACGATCGTGCGATGAAGGAGATAAGAACAATTCTCAATGAAAAGAAGCCACCTCTCGATTCTGATAAAGAGCAACGCACCATGTTACGTCTTGGATACGCAGCTGGCGGATTAATGACTGTGGTAGCACTGATAGTTGGAATCACAGTTATGAATAATACAGATAGAATGAAGCAGTTAGAACAGCAAGTAAGTTCTATTTCCAAGGATATATTTGATAAAGATAACAATAAGAACAAAGATTCCAATAAGGATGTTACAGCCATAACACCGATTCATGATAAAGATATAGAGGACGAGCCAAATGTAGATGTATCAAAGGGTGATGATGCCGATTCGGTTGAGACATCGGGAAATAAAACAACGCCGATACCAACGAAGGGGACGGATGAAGTGACAGTAACACCAACAATTATTCCAACCTTAGAACCAACCAAAATCCCGACTGTAACACCAACTGTTACTCAGGCTCCAACAGAAACTCCAATCCCGACAAAAGAAGCAGATCAACCAACAGGTAATATTGATGTCACGAAGTTAAAAACATATCGCGTAAAGAGCGGGGACACATTAGCAAGTATCTGTATGCGTCTTTACGGGAATTACAAAATGCAAAACACAATTAAGGAACTAAATCAATTGGTTGATGAAAATGTAATCTTTGAAGGGCAAGAATTATTAGTACCATAACTAAAGATTGGCTTGGCTTAGAGTATGTTTTAATTACTCTTAGCCAAGCTTTTTTAAAAAATTAGTGCCATAATATGAAAAATAAGGTATACTATTTTTATCGCCGATTCATGGCATGATAAAAATAGTAAAATCGAATCAAAATGATTGTGCGATAGCGCATTGTGGACGATAAATGCATAAGAAAGATAGGCAGAGAATAAGATGTCGAGACTAAAAAGAAGCCTTAGGGCCGATGAATTGAATTTAAAAAAGAAAAAAAAGCGTAGATTGATCCTTTTCCTTGGTGTCGTAGGAATCTTAATAATTGTAGGAATAGCTATTGTTTTACATAGAAAGACCACGGTATATACCTCTTATAAGGTAATCGAATCGACAGAACTTACGAATGTAAAAGAAAGTAACTTTGTGAAATATAAAAACGGAGTTATAAAGTATAATAGAGATGGTGCAGAGGCAATAGGTTCAGATGGAACGGTACTATGGAACGTATCTTATAGTATGAAGAAACCAATTGTAAATGTGAAGGGTAGTTATGCAGCAATTGCTGATATGGGAAGTTATGACCTCGTTATTGTAAATGGTTCAGGAACAACAAATACTCTTACTATGATAGAGCCAATTGCAGCAGTTAAAATAGCGTCTCAAGGTGTAACAGCTGTGTTAACAGGGAATGGTACTTCAGATTATATTTATTTTTATGACATGAATAGCGAAAACGGAAAGTCAATATTAGATGTAAAAACTATGGTTACAACGGACGGTTTTCCAACCGATATTGGTATCTCAGAGGACGGTACAAAACTAGTGACCTCCTATTTGGCCGTAGATGATGACAATGACGGTGTTGTTAGTAAAGTTACTTTTTATAACTTTGGTGAGTATGGTAAGAATCAAGTTGATAACCTAGTAGGATTTTATTCGGATTATCGAGGAGAGGTAATACCTAAAGTTGAGTTTTTAACCAATGAAATCGTAGTTGCGTTTCGAGACACTGGATTCACGTTATATTCCATAAAAGAAGTTCCGCGTGAAATTATGCGAGAAACCTTCACGGAGAAAATACATAGTGTTTGCTATAATGATATGTATGTAGGGGTAATTCTTGATGGTACAAATAATACGCAGGAAAGAAAAGTATTACTTTATGATTTTTCTGGGAAAAAGGTATTGGAAAAAGACGTGAATTTTAACTTCCAAAACGTAACCTTAATAGAGAATCAAATAATTTTTTACAGTAGTACAGAATGTAATATTATGAATATTGATGGTAGTATGAAGTTTTATTCGCAGTTCCATACGAATGTAACAAGTCTATATCAAACAAGTAGTATGAATGAATTTCTTCTAGTTACAGATGTAGGGTTAGATAAAATACAATTAAATAATTCGGAGGAGTAAAAAGATGAATGCGTTGGTGTTAATAGTTGTAGGAATTCTTATACTAAGTGCATTTTTAGGTATGAGAAAGGGGTTTATTAAGACGGTTTTTTCCATATTTTCAATGGTGATTGCTCTTGTTTTCACAATAATATTGAGTCCTTATCTAAGCAAAAGTTTACAACAAAATGAAAAACTAGTTACGTATTTGTCAGAGAAATCTGCAGAAGTATTAAAGCTTGACGAAATAGATGATAAGATTAACCAAACGATTGAAGATAGTGTTATTAGTAAACTGCCTTTACCAGCGTCCTTGAAAAACACCTTACAAAAAAATAATAATTCTGATACTTATGATGCACTCGGAGTTAAGGATTTTAAAGGTTACGTTAGTCATGCTGTTGCAAGCATTGTAATTAATGCGATATCTTTTGCAATAACTTATATTGTATTAATTATTGTACTTCGCATACTAAGTACAGTACTTAATATCATCAGTAAATTACCGATACTTAATCAAATCAATAAGTTAGTAGGTTTGCTTGCTGGAGGTATTCATGGACTTATCATTGTTTGGTTGTTATTTATATTATTGACTATCTTTAGTGGTACAAAGCTCGGACGAGAGTGCTTTACAATGATGAATGAAAGTGTATTCCTAAGTGCACTTTATGATAACAATTTAATCATGAAATTTGTAATGAATTTATCTGGCATACTAGGATGAATAGCCTGAAAAAATAAGTAAATATCAAACTACAACTTGAAATTGCGGGAAAGGTGGAGTATACTTGCGTTGTAAGCACTTACATCTATAAACAAACGTAAGAAGCGTGACTACTTATTAAGTAGAAGATATGTGCAGTTGAACTATTTACTTAGTTACTGTCCTAATAAATTACAAGTAAAGGAGTATAGAAAATGAACGAAGTATTAAAGCGTTTTGAGCAATTAGGAATTATTCCAGTTGTTAAAATTGATGATGCTAAGGATGCAGCACCTTTAGCAAAAGCTCTTTGTGAGGGAGGTCTTCCAGTAGCAGAAGTTACATTCCGTACTGCAGCTGCAGAAGAAGCTATCCGTAACATGGTGGAGGCTTGTCCTGATATGTTTGTTGGTGCTGGTACTGTTCTTACTACAGAGCAGGTTGACCGTGCTATAGCAGCAGGTTGTAAGTTCATCGTTAGCCCTGGTTTAAATCCTAAGATTGTGAAATATTGTATTGAAAAAGGTATTCCAATCACTCCAGGTACATCTAGCCCAACTGATATTGAGCAGGCAATTGAGCTTGGTTTAGAGGCTGTTAAGTTCTTCCCAGCTGAGGCATCTGGCGGTCTTGCAAAGATTAAGGCTATGGCAGCTCCATATGTAAATATGAGATTTATGCCAACAGGTGGTATTAATGAAAAGAACCTTACTTCTTATCTTGATTTCCCTAAGATTTTAGCTTGTGGTGGAAGCTGGATGGTAAGTGATGCATTAATTAACGGTGGTAAGTTTGATGAAATCAAGAGACTTACAAGAGAAGCTGTTAATACAATGTTAGGATTCGAATTAAAGCATGTCGGAATCAACGCAACAAGCGAAGAGGAAGCAGACGGAGTAGCTACTTCTTTTGAGAAGTTATTCGGATTTGCTAAGAACGTAGGAAGCAGCTCTGTATTTGCTGGAAGTGCAATTGAAGTTATGAAGACTCCATACCTTGGAGCTCACGGACATATTGCTATTCAGACAAATTACATTGAGCGTGCAATTTATCATATGGAGCTTCAGGGCTTTGAATTTGATATGGACACTGCAAAATACAAAGATGGCAAGATGGTAGCAGTTTACTTAAAGGGTGAGCTTGGCGGATTTGCTGTACATTTACTTCAGAAAAAGTAATTTTGCCACCAGAAAGTGATTCTCACATAAGAATGAATAAATAGGAATCTTAGATTTTATATAACCTTAGATTCTATTTTGGCTCTGCATTAAGTGTTAGATAGAGGTTACATTGGGAACTTCGTTTAGACACTAGGTGCAGAGCTATTTTAATTATAAGAAGTTGCATAATTGGGTCTTTAATAATTAAGGGAAAAGCAATGAATAGTAATACAACGAATTTATATAAAATTTATGAAAGTAAGAAGCTACATTATCATTTAGATAAAGACTCTCATCTAAGTGTTTTATGATATACAGATAGATTAAACCTAGCCTCTTATAAAAATGTAAATATTGAAGATTATTTCCTAAATTTTTATAAAGTTTCTTGTATTCTAGCTGGAAAATAGTTATATTATAGGAGTAAACCATTGTTCCTATAATCGGATTGACAGTACATAAAGTGAACCTTTTATAAGAACTTGCTTAGCAATTCTTATTTATACTATAATTACGCGGACGAAGGAGGAGAATCGATGAAGAGACTTCAAAAATTATTTGTTGCTATTGGTGTAATGTTTGCCATCATGCTTACTCAAGTAGTAACGGTATCAGCGGCACAAACGATGACGTTTGATGATTTGTATATGACCCTTGAAATTTCCGATGATTTCATTGTGTTAACACCAGATACGCCAAGAAACGATGGGCGTTGGGCTGAGGCTGGTATCATTCAGATTGATTCAAAATTAAAGGAATTTAATGATATGGGTGTAAGAGCTATGTTTTACGATAAAAAAAGCAATACATCCGTGACAATGATGGTAAAGACCTCTTCGAAAACCAGGGAAATAGTGAACTTTATTAACATGACAGATACCGAACTTCAAGAGTATTTTGATACTTTGGTAGGAAAAGACTCAGAAAAATTAGTATCTACCGTTGAGGAGTATAAACATAAGCAAACTCCTTTCTTTAAATTGCGAATACAATCGAAAGAAGGAGAAAGTCCAGTCAG
>DPVV01000577.1 GCA_003526525.1 Lachnoclostridium phytofermentans
TCTTCCGATCTATATGTGTCATTAAATTCTACATCACCAAACAACTCGTTTTTGATTATAGAAAAACCGTCACCAGATGTAACTTACGAAATCCATCAAGATGGCTCTACTTATACTTTAAACTTTGAGCAAGAAGAGGAAATTCCAGTAATTAATAATACACCACTTAATATTCAATTACCAAGCGGAATTCGTTTATCGGATATTTCTTCTGAGGACAACTACCATAAAAAGCAGATTTCTATATTTATAAAAGGTGATCATCGTGCTTTCTTTGAGCAAAACCCTATTGCAAATACGTATGAAAATGTTTCGAACATAAAAGTTTCTTATTCCTCCAGTAAAGGTACTGAATTACTTATTAATACAAAAGTGATACAAGGATTTCAATATACTATAGTAGATGGTAAGCTACAAGTTACGATTGATCGGCCTAATGCAATCTATGATAAAATTATCATTCTTGATGCAGGACATGGTGGGAGAGATCCTGGTGCGATGAAAGGTACGACAAAAGAGAAAGAAATTAACTTTAAGGTACTAAATGAATATGCAAAAGAATATTTTACAAACTCAGGTATTAAGGTTTATTACACAAGAGTTGATGATACATTAATTGCACTTGCTGACCGAGCTGCATTTGCAAAACAGGTCGATGCAGATTTCTTTATCAGTTTACACTGTAACTCAGCAACTACCTCCGCTGCTCGTGGTACCAGTGTATATTATAGTAGTATAAATAAATCAAAAACATCGAGTGGATTAACAAGTAGTATCTTAGCAAATACCTTGGTTAACAATCTATCCAAATCATTAGGAACAAAGAATCTTGGAATCATTGATAAGGGCTTTGTTGTTGTTCGTGATAACTCTGTACCTGCTGTTTTAATTGAGTTAGCATTTTTAACAAATCCAGATGATCTATCCTTATTAACAAGTTCTACCTCTCAAAAGAAAGCTGCAAAAACAATCTATGATACTGTAGCTAGCTTATTTGAAGCTTATCCTACGAATCGATAATAAAAAATAGTAAGATAAAAAGCCCCAAAATAGAAACTAGCCATATGCTAGAAGAAAGAAAGGTTGAATACAATGTTTAAGAGAAAATGGAAATTTATCTTAGCCTGGATGTTATTGTTTGTATTTGCTATAAATCAAGCTGTGCCAGCTATGGCAGCAACGGAAGAAGTTACTGAGCCTACGATAAAAGCAACATATCGTGTGCTAAATCAAAAAGCAACGGTAACATATGAAGTCAATAGTGAAGTAAAGTTAAAATCCGTTACTTACTTACAAGGTCTTGTTACCTTAGAAAATAGTATTCGGTGGTCAGTATCCGGAAAAAAATTATCGGAAAGCGGTTCTTTTGATGTAAAAAAATCTGGTTACTATACGTTGCGTGCAGAGGATGTCAATGGAGGTGTAACATTGCAGAACATTTATGTTGATATGGAATTTAAGGCAGTTTGGATTTCCTATCTTGAGTTTAAGAGTACAGGATATACCAAAGATGAATTTGAAGCTCAAATTGATGAAATGTTTGATAATGTTGTTGATATGGGGATGAATGCTGTTATTGTTCATGTTCGCCCATTTGGAGATGCTATGTATGATTCCAGTTATTTTCCTTGGTCTAAATACATTAGTGGTACGCAAGGAAAAGATCCAGGGTTTGACCCATTAGAGTATATGGTGGAAGCAGCCCATGACAGAGGACTTCAATTTCATGCATGGTTAAATCCATACCGTGTTACAACAAAAAATACGGATGTAAAAACTTTGGCAGCGAATAACCCTGCAAGAAAGTGGCTAACAGATAAGAAAACAGCAAATGACCGTAATGTATTGTCCTTTGATGGGAATCTGTACTACAATCCTGCAGTAACTGAGGTACGTACATTAATTCGTAATGGAGTACTTGAAATCGTTCAAAATTATGATGTAGATGGAATTCATTTTGATGATTATTTTTATCCAACCTTAGGTTCGAATTATGAAAAGATATTTGACGCACCAGAATATAAGACTTATGTTGCATCTTGCAAAGCACATGGTGAAAAAATTCTTCCAATTGATGAGTGGAGAAGACAGAATGTTAACTTATTAGTAAAAGGTATTTACTCTGAAATTAAGAACGAAAACCCAGATGTTGTATTTGGAATCAGCCCAGGAGGATTCCTTGATACCCTACGTATGAAAGATCGTTATTATGTTGATGTTGACCGTTGGTTATCTGAACCAGGTTATGTAGATTATATCTGCCCTCAGCTGTATTGGAGTTTTGAACATAAGCAATATCCATTCGATGGAATTCTAAATCGTTGGTTAGAACTTCGTAAAAATACAGACGTAAATGTTTATGTTGGTATACCTGTTTATAAATCAGCTTCCAATGATGAACCTGATTTTAAGAAAAACGCAAACATATTAGCGGATATGATTAAAACTTGCCGTGACACTAAATTAGTTGATGGTTATATGTTCTTCCGTTATGATAATTTCTATAGTAACACAGCACAAAAAGCAGTAAATAATTTATTGAAGGTTCTTAACAAATAACTGTTCTATTCATAAAAAAAGTAGTAGCTAATACATTGGCTACTACTTTTTTGCTTTTTGCGGATTTTGGGCTGGGTTCCTTAGAATTCGCCTATATTGGGTGCAGAACTATGTTTTGATTCTGCAAAATTTCTTTTATTATTGGATAGCGTATTTTAGTAAAACAACTTCATGAATTAGTTTATCCTCTCGAATAGTAATGATGAATATGCAAACAATAGTAAGAACAAATTTACCAGCATGGAGGGTTTTATGACAACAATAGCGATTATATCAGATACTCATGGCATATTACGTCCAGAAGTATGTGAACATCTAAAACAAGTAGATTATATACTTCATGCTGGTGATATTCATACGAAAGAAATTTATGATGAGTTATTAACCTATGCACCGTTATTTGTAGTTCGAGGTAATAATGATAAGGAGTGGGCTGAGTTTTTGCCATCTGCTTTAACAATCGCAGTAGACAACATTACCTTTTATCTAATTCATAACAAAAGAGAGATAAAACAACTACCACCAGAGGTTAACATTGTTGTTTACGGTCATTCCCATAAATACTCCTTAGAGAAAAAAGAAGAAATTCTATGGTTAAATCCAGGCAGCTGCGGTCGTAAGAGATTTCATCATGATGTAACGATGGCAATTCTTACGGTAGAAGATGACCGATATCGAATTTATAAAATAAATTTCAATACAGCATTTAGTAAACATATAAGTAATATTTAACTATACCAAGAATGATATTTAACCTCATCAGGGAAGTCCTCCGATTCTTCTTCCGTATCATTAACAACTTAAGCATCAATCTTACATTTTGATTCTATGAATTTTAAAATATAGATCGGAAGAGCG
>DPVV01000579.1 GCA_003526525.1 Lachnoclostridium phytofermentans
CGCCGATTGAAACTGCAGGTTATTCTAAGATAGATGGATATGTTTCTTATGGAATCGTAGATCCAGACAATAATAGAAAAGTTAACTACACAATTATGAATACAAACCTCACAGGTAATCAAGTAGTTACTTTCTCTGGATGGAGAAACTTTAATTCTAGTTATTCATCAAACGCAAATCAAACAAGAGCGGTTGACTTTACTTTAGATACAACTCCACCAATCCTACTAAGTTATGAGTTAACAAGTAGCATGCAAAACGGAGTTTTAGTTAATAAGTTAATTTTGAATTATAACAAAACTGTTAACCTAAGTAATATTAGTAACGTAATAACAGCACTCGTGTATAGTAACAACGGTAATATTTTACCGATGAATATCTCATACACTGGTACAGCGGAAGATAAGACCGTAACTTTAATATTAGATAACTTAACTCTAGAGGGCGGTACTTATAATTTTACTATTCCTAAGGATTTTGTATTAGATAATTTAAGCAATGCTTCTCTTGCAACAACAATACAAGTTCAAAAATCTGCAGGAAGTTCATCAAACTTACCAGCTCCATTATCAGCAGTACAAGATGCTACAAATCCAAGTAAGATTATTGTAACGTTTGGTAATAAGCTTGATTTAGCAAGTGTTACTAATGTATCTAACTATACACTTGGAAATTATACAAATCCTGTCAGTGCAGTAATTGAACAGCAGGATAATAATAAAGCTGTTGTAGTTTTGACCTTTTCTAATAGTGCAATCGCGAGTACTGGTACTTATGCCTTAACGATTAGAGGAATTAAAGGATACAATGGATCATATGGCGAAATGAAGATTTTCAACACAACACTTAGCTTGATTGAAAACACAAGTGCTATGGTTGTTAGTTGTAAACAAGTATCACCATATGGTATCGAAATTGAACTTTCAAAACCTGTAACAGGAACAGGAACATTCCAGGTATACACAGGTAGCACCTATGTAACCCCAGCAAGTACCTATGTTGGTGGAAAGGTGATTTATTTAAGCTTTAACCAAGCGGTAAGTGCGTCCTATTTAATATTAACAAATAATTATTTTGTGGATAACAATAATAACACTGCGTTAATTAATTCACCACTATCCGTGCAAAGAACCTACTAAAAACAAGAAAAGTACGCTTCGTGAGCTTTTCCTTGTAATGAATAAAAAGAGTGTATAAAGCGTTACTGCTTTATACACTCTTTTTGAATCTATAGTAAATAGTCCTGCAGGTTCATTAAGACGAATTGTATTCGGCTCCAAGTGTGAGAGTTAGTGAACCCAGAGTAGCGAAATCACTTTGTTCTTTATTCTGACTCAAATGATTTACAGGCTAAAAGCGCAAAAATTGGTTATTTTAATAAGCAGGACAATTTTGTTATTCTTGAATATGTAGAAATGCTAGTGTATAATGAGAGAGATTCTAGTATGACAAGATAGGAGTATGTGTTTTGGATTATAATTTGACCGCAGGAAAACGAGTAATGGTATGGATACTTTTTCTTGGATATTTGGCTTGTTTGTCATACTTTCTTTTTTTTAGCGAACGATATGGAAGAACAGATTCAAGTAACGGATACCGATACAACTTAGTATTATTTCGTGAAATAAAGCGTTTTTTCATCTACCGAAAGGAAGTCGGACTGGAAGGGTTTCTAGTAAATATGGTAGGGAATGTGGCCGCATTTATGCCATTTGGTTTCTGCTTACCGATGATTAGTTTAAAACGGAGAGGTTTTTTCTCTGTACTTTTTTGGAGTTTTTCGCTTTCCTTAACGATAGAGACAATACAACTTCTCTATCAGATAGGATCTTTTGATGTTGATGATATATTACTAAATACCATCGGAGGAGTGCTTGGATATATAGGCTACAGGATTATGCTTTCGATATATATGGTATATAGGAAAAGATTACGTAGTCACCGTTAGTATCGCACGGAATAATTGTATTGATATAACAGGAGGAAGAGTGAAAGATTTTTAATCTTTCACTCACCAAGTTTGTGCTGTGCCAAGCTTGAGTCATTAGCTGCTCCAAAAAGATAGTCGCAGCATGGAGGCTAATTATGATACTAAAAAAAGCAAAGTATAAATTTAAAGGAAGAGTGCATTCAAAGAATGGTATCGTATCATTTTTACTCGGAATTGCTGCAATCATATCCTTCTTTACCATTTCAATTATCTCTGGTTTGAATAAAGGACAAGGCGATATCGTTCTTGGTGCAATCGGTCTTACAACCTTTCTCGTATCGGTATATGGGTTTTTAGCAGGGTATAAAAGTTTTCAGGAGAAAGATATTTATTTGGTAGCACCTATTCTAGGGATTGGTATCAATGGTATTATGTTAATTAGCTTATTCTGTTTATATATTTTGGGAATTGTGTTATAAATTATAAAACTATTTATTAGGATACAAAAGCAAAGTAAAAAAGCAAAGAAAAAGCAAAGAAAAAAGCATAGAAAAAAGCAAAGAAAAAAGCATAGAAAGAAGGAATGGTGAAATATGAGAACGATTCAACGTTTACAGGAAGAAAATGAAGAAGTGTTTGAGAGGTTGTCATTATCAATCGAACGTCTGCAAGTAATGTTAACCGAGGATACTGTGAGTGAGAAGTATCGTGATTTTTTTAAGAAAAATGCTGTCTTCTTACTAAAGTTATATGAAATTGCATTAGCAGTAAAAAGTGGAGAACAAGCAAACTTAACGCTGGAACAGTTAAAACAACAAAACGAAGAGCTCTATAAAGATATACGTAACGATAATTATAACAAAAGTTATGCAAATCCTGCTTACGCAGTCTCTGTATTTGGTGAGGAATATGGGAAGATCATGACCTTTTTGGCGACAGAAGTTCGTTCTTTAATTCCATGTGCTTTTGAGTATAAATTATTACCATTTACTATGTCTGTAGAGCTTTTTATTGAAGTATATAACTACTTTGAAGAAGAGGGTGAATATACTTACAAGGATGTAAAACGTGCTATTTATTACTTTGCAAGTGATTATGCAGAAGATTTTATGGACATGCGTGTACGTGAAATGTATGATCCGACCTATACATTTGCTTACGATATCATCATGGATTCTGATTTATCAGACCTTCGATATCTTTATCAGTACGGAGAATACATTACAGAAAATGAATTAAAAATCGCCGGGTTTTTAAATGAACTTTCGGAAGAGGAAGTAAAAGCGATGGCGAATACTTATACAGAAGGTTATGTCCGTGGCTTTGTTATGATGGGAGCGGACTTATCTAAGAAGAGCATTGTTGGAATTCGTACCTGCATCGGTTTTGAACGTATGATGCGATATGCATTCCAATACTTTGAGAACCTTGGAAAGAAGGTAACGGTATATCGCGTAGCAAATGATGTAATTAATCGTAAGGGTGGTAGAAAAGTTGGATACTATGCAACGAGTCCTAATCCTCAGTATGAATATGACCATCGATTTGATAAGGGATTGTTCTTTGATAAGAACTATGCAGAACGTCATTTGGTTGCTACCAAAGCAGCAATGGAAAAATACCGTGTAGAGTGTGCTTCCTACGCGGGTCCAGCTGTGTTAGAAACCTTTGGTGAACCTGATTTTGAACCAATCAATAAACCAGAAGCAATACATTTAGATAATAAGCAACAGGAATTAAATACTCAGTCTCAGGGACAGATAAGTCAGATGATGCAAGAGTTTATCAAATCAGAGGAAATCTCTTTTACCATCATTGCTTATCCATTGCCATCTATTGGAGCGAAGTTCCATGATATATTTGCTGAGACGGTAAAAGTTAATAATCTTGATAATGAAGAATATAAAGCGATTCAGCAGCACATTATTGATGCACTTGACCAAGGTGTTTACTGCCATATCTTAGGATCGAATGGAAATACGACAGATTTAAAGGTTATGCTGTATGAGTTAAAGAACCCAGAGAAAGAAACGATTTTTGAAAACTGTACAGCAGATGTCAATATTCCGGTAGGTGAAGTATTTACCTCACCAAAGCTGACAGGAACAACTGGCGTGCTAAATGTAAGCAAAGTTTTCTTAAATGGCTTGGAATACAAGGACCTAAAGATCAGTTTTGAAGATGGCATGATAACCGACTATGGCTGTTCTAATTTTACTGATAGTGAACAAAATGCAAACTATGTAAAAGAAAATATTTTGATGAATAGAGATACTCTTCCTCTTGGAGAATTTGCAATAGGAACCAATACTACTGCTTATGTCATGGGACGTAAGTTTGATATCCAACGTAAGTTACCAATTCTAATTGCTGAGAAAACAGGTCCACATTTTGCTGTAGGTGATACCTGCTATAGTAGAAGCGAGGACCATAAGGTATATAATCCGGATGGAAAAGAGATTGTTGCTAGAGAAAATGAAGTATCCGCACTTCGTCATACCGACATGGCAAAAGCTTATGTGAATTGCCACACAGACATTACGATTCCTTATGACGAAATCAAAGAAATCTCAGTTCATACCAAGGACAATCAAAAGATCATGATTATAGAAGATGGATGTTTTGTTCTACCTGGAACGGAGCGTTTAAATGATGCATTAAAAGAGCTTGAATAAATTAGAGAAGTGCCCACCCTTTTAAAGTTACTTCTCCATCAAATGGGGAGTTTCCTAAAGATAGAAAGTAAAAGGAAAGGATGTATTTAACATGGCGAAAGTAGGAATTGTAATGGGAAGTGATTCAGATCTTCCTGTAATGAGTAAGGCAGCAGAGATGCTAGAGAAGTTTGGTATTGATTACGAAATAACTGTAATCAGTGCGCACAGAATGCCTGACATTTTCTTCGATTATGCTACAAAGGCAGAAGAAAAAGGATTTAAAGTAATTATAGCAGGTGCGGGTGGTGCAGCACATCTCCCTGGAATGGCAGCAGCTATTTTTACTATGCCAGTAATCGGTGTACCAATTCATTCAAAAGCATTAAGCGGTGTAGATTCCCTATACTCCATCGTTCAGATGCCAGCAGGTATTCCAGTAGCAACCGTAGCAATTGACGGAGCAGCAAATGCAGGTATTTTAGCAGCAAAGATACTAGCAACTTCTGATTCAGAAATTCTCGAGAAGCTAAAAGCTTATAAAGAAGAGTTAAAGGATTCTGTTGTAGCAAAAAAAGAGAAACTTGAAAAAGTTGGTTACAGAGAATATATGAAATAATCCCCATGAATAATGCTTTACTAAACATTAGAACGAAACAATAAATCATCCTAAAGAAAACAAAGGAGCTATTACAATCATAGGTTCACGCCTATTTTGTAATAGTTCCTTTTTTATGTCTGTGAGTCGAGTGAGGCTGAACCAACTTTGACCAACCGATTTAACCTCATTAGTTAAGTCCTCCGCTTCTTTAAGCGGGGGTA
>DPVV01000326.1 GCA_003526525.1 Lachnoclostridium phytofermentans
TATTGATAATGCTATAAATGAGTGGTATTTAGGCGAGAAAGGGCTAGAATATAAAGAAGAAGATTTACAAGATTTTAAGAGGTTTTTAATTAATGAAATACAGCAGTAATTTTAGTGTTTTCCACATAACTAAGAAATAGTATCGGAAATGCTAGAATGTTGAAAACGAAAGAAGATGAAATTATGTAATGTAACGAGAACATGAAAAGTAATGAGACATAAAAAGTAATGGGTAAGTGATAATAAAGTAGATGAGGTACATAACGATGCTTAATATGACAGAAATAAACAACAAGATAAAAGATTGCGCCATAACATGGGGAGCTTCTGGTGCAGTTACAATTTACAAGGATGAGAAATGTTGCCATAGGAATGTTTACGGTCTTGCTGATAGAGCAAAGAAGTTACCTATCACAGAGGAAAGCACCTATTTATTACCCTACCATAATCGTTTTCTAATGGGATTATGTATTGGTAAACTAATTGATGACAAAAAATTAAAGTTATCCGATACTCTTGATAAGTACATAAAAGAATATAGTCATGCTTCGAAAATAAGTGTGAAGCAACTTTGCTTAAAGCAAACTGGAATACCCGATTTTTTTAATGGACAAATTATGAAGGAACTACAAAAAACAGATGAATATAAAAAAGTGGACGACGAAAAAAGAAGCCTCATTGAGCGTAAGCTTTTGGTTTTTCCATGGTCATTTGATGAAGTACTTTCTCATGTAAACGGCATTGAATTAACATGTGCACCTGGAACAGAGCCAACAGATGATCTTGATAACATGTCAGAAACATTATTCATACGTGAAGTAATTGAACGTGCATCTAAGAAAAGTTTGGCAGACTTTGTACAAGATGAAATATTTAAACCGTTAATGATTCATGCTGTATACAAACAGCCAGATACAAACCCTTACTCTGTATATCGGAATACTGCCTTTATGAATAGTGAATATGAACCGGATGAAAAAAATACATTTACTATGACTTTTACTGAAGCAGAGAAGCTTCTGAATGCTGTTGTAGAAAAGAAGTTATTATCTGAGAAGGCATGGAAAGCTATTTCTACGGCAGTAACGTTTGGTCAAAGCATTGCCTTTAATTCACTTTATGGCTTACTAAGTGTACGTGATTTTTGTTACGGTAGCTTAGGGTGGAACTGTAATATCTGTGTAGATTGGGATACAAAACTTGGTTTTTTATACCTAACGAATAGTGAGCATATGATAAGTCGTACAAGAGAAGGAATCAAATATTTCTTGAAAGAACTTTTAGAGGAAACAGCGGCAGCATTTGTATATCCTAAGAATACGAAGCTTGTTCCTTTTAATAAAGATAACCTCTGGGATACGATGAGGCTCTCAATGCGTGATGATCAATTGGAATTCATGAACAATGCGCAAAGAGCGATATGTATAGCTTGTGCATATAAACAAAAATTGTTCGTACTAACGGAAGGGCTTCGATCGATTGGTTTAATCGCATTTACCGTTGATAAGAAACATCAGAAATACTATATAGAAAGTGTATTAATTGACCAAAAATATCAGCAGCGAGGCTTTGGTAAGATAATGTTAACGAAAGGTATTGATTATCTCAAGTTACAAGGCTGTAAGTACCTGACTATCGGAGTTCATCGATTTAATGTGCCTGCTCAAAAACTATATACATCGGTTGGATTCAGAGTGAAGACTGTATATGATGACTTTATAGAGATGGAAGCAGAACTATAATTGAAAAAATAAATTATTAATATCGCAATTCTTTGAAGTTAAAGAGTTGCGATTTTTATTTATGATAAGGAAAAGCTCAGGCGAGAATTAAGCAATGAAAACGTAAGTAATTCTATGAATTTTTCCATTTGCATGAGGATTATTGTAATAATAAAAATGTAAAAAATTGCTTTTTTTATTATTAATATGTTATAATATGAATAATCAATTAAAAATTTATCCTTGGTTTTGGGATAAAATTAACCGAGGAAAAGCATGTTTCGTGAACTTTTCCTTGTCATGAATTGATGAATGATTGAACCATCACAATATTTATTAAAGGGCAGGAATAGGAACAAAAAAAGAATTTATATTACTCTATATATTAGAACTATGCAAAAGGAGGAGATTGTAATAAATAACATACAAAAGTTGTATCAATCAAAAAAAATATATGATTTAGAAGGTACGGAACGGTATTTTGTTGCTGCTATCAAAGATAATATGGAGTTTCATAATCAGCATTGTAAGCGTTATGCACAGATATTAAAAAAGCAAGGGATTGTAAAAGATGATATTCATTCCATCGAAGACTTACATAGAATTCCCCCACTTCCAACGTTGTATTACAAAAAGAAAAGAATTGCATCCTTACCTAGTAAGAAGATGGTAATAAAAGCAACATCTTCAGGCACAAGTGGAGTAAAAAGTAAGATAGGCTATGATGCAAAAGGGTTATATTATGGGGCTCACATGGTGTATCGTATAGCAAAGTATCATAAGCTCCTATCAACGAAACCAACCAATTATATTCTCCTCGGATTTCAGCAAGGGAAAGAAAATCAAGCAGTAACAGCAAAGACTTTGCTTGGTTCAACTTATTTTGCACCAGCGAAAGAGAGAGTATATGCGTTACAATATGTGAATGGTAGCTATGAATTTAATATAAAGGGTATGTTAAAAGCTTTAATGAAGTTTAGCAAACAATCAAATCCTGTTCGTATCATAGGATTTCCTGCATATGCCCTATTTTTGGCCAATGAATTAGAAAAAAGAAAAAAGCGTTTTACATTACCTAAGGGATCCAAAGTAATTCTTGGTGGTGGATGGAAACAGTTTTATTCAGATCGTGTAGACAAGAAATTACTTTATCAAAAGATTCAGAGGACTCTTGGAATCGAGGAAGAAAATATTCGTGAATTTTATGGTGCGGTGGAACATCCGATGCCATATTGCGATTGTAAAAATCACCATTTTCACGTACCTATCTACAGCCGTGTACTGGTAAGAGATGTAGATACTTTATTACCAGTGCCAAACGGTAAGGTGGGTATTCTAAATTTTCTTTCTCCATTGCTTTCAAGTATGCCATTAACAAGTGTTATGACAGATGATTTAGGAGTATTACATGATGGAGCCGAGTGCGGATGTGGTATCACAGCACCTTACTTTGAAGTTCTAGGAAGAGTCGGACTTTGTGACATACATACCTGTGCGTGGGGGGCAGGAGAGCTGCTGGGAGGTAATAGAATATGATATTATACGGTGGTGAAGTACTAGAATCAAGTCAAACAAAGCAGGCATTAAAAGACATATATCCTCGAATCCTCAAAACGTTGGGGCAAGGGATATTACCTTCCAAAGAAGTGATTATGGCTTGCCATCAATTATCAAAGCGTATTATCGCGGGGGAATACCAAAAACTACTCGGTGAATTTTTAACAGAGGAACAGATCGCAAAGACTGCACAGATGTTATCCGCAGAGTGTTTAGTTCGGAAGATTCGAATCGAACTTGGTGTAGCAGTTGGAGAATGTCTCCCTGAAACTTCTCATCAGATCATGCCTTTGGGTGTATTATTCCATATTGCTGCCGGTAATATGGAGGGGTTACCTGTCTATAGTGTGATTGAGGGACTTCTGGCGGGGAACATTAATATCGTAAAGCTACCGGCCTCAGATTCGGGAATTACCGTTAAGTTATTACAGGAGTTAATTAGCGTTGAACCAAAATTAAAAGATTATATCTATGTATTCGATACTCCATCCAGTCATTTGGAAGAGCTTACGGCAATGGCTAAGATGGCAAATGCTATCGTTGTCTGGGGTGGAGATGAAACAATGAAATCCGTAAGAAACTTTGCTTCTGTTGATACTAGGCTGATTGAATGGGGACATAGAAAGAGCTTTGCTTATCTTACAAAAGATGCGATTACAGACAAGGCATTAATTGAGCTTGCTACTCATATAGTAACTACGAAGCAAATACTTTGTAGCTCCTGTCAGGGAATCTATCTTCATACGGATGTAATGGAGGACTTGGACAGTTTTTGTGAAAGATTTTTACCCATCTTAGAAAGTGCGGTTGCAAAAGAGCAGCCTCTTAATATAGGCATAAGAGCGCAGATTTCGCTTCTTTTGTTTCATGATGAATTAATTGAATCAAATGGAAAATTATACAAAGGGAAACATTGTAGTTTAAAGGCGTTACCAGATGCTGAACTAACGTCTTCCTATACCCATGCGAATCTATGGGTTAGAGGACTTAAGAGAAATGACATCATAGAGAAATTACATAAGAACAAAGGATACTTACAGACAGTAGGTTTGGTTTGTCGGGAAAATGAATGGAATGAATTATCGAATTACTTTTTCCACGCAGGAGTAACCAAAGTTACAGTTCCCAAATTCATGTCTTATATGGATGAGCTGGAAACCCACGATGGAGAATATCCACTGAGAAGATACGTAAGAATTGTAAATGGAAGAGTTTTGTCTTAGGAGGATTTACGATGAGTTCGTTTCAGGATTTACGAATTGTGGATAATTTCTACCAAACGTCAGCATTTTTCCCCATGCCGACAGTCTTAGTAAGTACCTTAGCGGAAGATGGAAAAACATCCATTGGTTCCTATTCTCTTTGTTTTCCATACTACATAGCTGGCAGAGAATATTATGCTATGCTCTTAGAGTGTTGGAATTCTTCGAATACAGCGCAGAATATCTTAAGAAACGGTACTTGCTCACTTAATTTTATTGAAGATAGCCTAGAAGACTTTAAAGAAGCAGTTCGACTTGGATTTCCAGGGGAAACAGCAGCAGAAAAAATGGCAAACTGTAAATTTGCTCTTGAAGCGGGGCTTGCAGGTGAAGATGGAACCAAACGTCCTCTGATCATATCAAAAGCGTATCAGGTATTTGAATGCACTTGGATTTCTGACTTAGAAGGAGCAAGAGAAGATAGTAAAAAGATCGGTCAACTAGAAGGAGTGGAACCACCTTATCGCAACTTTAATGGGATAACTAGTAAGTTCGGAGCTCATTTTATCCTACGAATTGATAAAATACTGATGAAGAAAAAACAATACGATGCAATTATTGATGGGGTTAAAGCATCTGCGTTCCCTAGAGTTCCAGTAGATTATGGATATCGTGATTCGACGAATTTTTGGTATACAAAGTTTCGTCGTCCAAAGGCTGTGAAAATTCCTGCGGGAAAAGAAGCGGATTTAACTTCTGTTGTGTATGCAGCAAATCGTATGGATGCGGAGATAAAATTTACAAAAGAGGCGTGTATGAAGTTAGTAAGAGTTCCACGCATTTTCCTAAAAACAGCACTGCAAGGGTGCATTGACTGGGCAAAAGAAAATGGTGTTACGTTGATTACAGAAGAACATATGCAGATGATTAGTGATAAGAGGGCGAAGGAGAAAAAAAGTAAATAAAGAAAACATATTAAAAATCCATGAAACAAAGTAAAGGTTGAAATCTTGGTCTTACAGCGTTTCATGGATTTCTGTATATTATCTATTTCTTAGCTTATGTTTAATCATTCTTAGGTTTACCTTGAAATCTTTTTTTGATCACTACACTAGTAATCTTATAGATAGGATGCTCGAATCGTCTTACAACATTTTTTAGCTGCTTTCGTATTTCTATCGTCTGTGGACAGTGGGTTTCACATTTTCCACATTGTACACAAAGAGAGGCATTACTCTTTTTGTCTCTCATCGTGGTACACATCACATACTCTTTGAAGGCTTTTTTATATCCTTCGGCATAACTAACATTATGGCATCGAAATACACCAGGAATATCAACACCTTTCGGGCATGGCATACAGTAACCACAACCAGTACATGGAATTTTTATCTTATCATTCAATGCTTTTTTCACTTGTTCAAAAAGATGCATTTCTTTTTCTCCGAGCTCACCGACAGATACGGTAGATGCAATTCGGATATTTTCTTCTAACATCTCCATAGAATTCATTCCTGATAATACGACGCTAACTTCTTCTTGATTCCATAACCACCTGAGTGCCCACTCAGCAGGACTACGTTTGGGTTCTGCCTTTGCAAATAAATCGAGTGCTTTTTTAGGAAGATTGTTAACTAATCTTCCTCCTCGTAAAGG
>DPVV01000581.1 GCA_003526525.1 Lachnoclostridium phytofermentans
ATTTTTTTGCCTATGGTATTGGTCAGATGGTGAATGGTTTCCTAGGCGATAGGATTGATCCTAAAAAGATGATTCTAATTGGAATAGGTGTGTCCGCGGTTGCCAATGCCTGCATGGGACTAGCGGGAGGCTTTTTGGTTATGGCACTAATCTGGGGGATAAATGGTTATTTTCAATCCATGATTTGGGCGCCAATTATCCGAATATTTGCGGAGATGTTAAACGAAAATAATAAGATAAACTGCAGTGTGAACATTTCGTCTTCCGGTGTAGTAGGAACCTTACTTTCTTATCTTCTGTCAGCGATATTGATTGCTAGACTCCATTGGAAATTTGTTTTTTTTGTGGCATCAATCCTGCTTTTTCTTGTAGCGATTGTATTTTGGTTTGGATTTCAGTCCGTCCTAACATTTTCAAATAGGAATTTAGAAGCAAAGGGTGATGAAACTAGAGTAGAGAAGGAGCAAATAAAAAAACAGGCGGAGCAAAGGACTGATTTTAAGACAATCCTTTTTTGCTCGGAAATTCTATTTATTATGATTCCGATAATTATACATGGAGTATTAAAGGATGGTGTCACGGCGTGGGTACCAACTTATATCAGTTCAAGTTTTGGGCTAGCACCATCTTTTTCTATACTGATTACGACTGTACTTCCGATCGTAAATTTAGCTGGTGCTTATGTAGGATGGGCTATATACAGGAGAATGAAAGAGAATATTGCAAAATCCAACATGGTATTCTTTGTTGGGTCGCTAGCCTCACTTATCCTACTTCTAGTCTTTGGCAGGGTTTCTGTTATCCTAACAGTAGCACTTCTTGCAATAATCACATCATCCATGATGGCAGTTAATACATTATCGATTAGTGTTTATCCACTGAGATTCGAAAAAGATGGAAGAGTTTCTAGCGTTTCTGGATTTTTAAATGCTATGGCATACATAGGAACTGCAATCTCTACTTTTGCTATTGGACTTATTGTAAAATATAGAGGTTGGGAGGTTACCATAATTACATGGCTGGTCATGACTGTGATAGCGTCAGCGATCTGTTTCATGGCAGTGAAAAAATTAGAGGTAAGTAAAATTTCAAAAGTAACAAATAATAAAGAGGAGAGGAATGAGAAATGAAAATTCAATATCTAGGAACTGCAGCAGCAGAAGGATGGCCAGCGGTGTTCTGCAAGTGTGAAGCTTGCAAAAGAGCTACAAAGCTTGGAGGAAAGGATATAAGGACTAGATCCCAGGCATTGATTGATGGAAAGTTACTCATTGACTTCCCACCGGATGCGTATTGGCACGCTATAACATATCAGTTTTACCTTGGGGATATCGAAAGTCTTCTTGTTACGCACTCCCACCAAGACCATTTTTATCCGTTGGAACTTATTTTACGGGGAAGTCCATATGCCCATGAGCAAAATGGCTGTTTGACCATATATGGGAACAGCAATGTGAAACGCTTATATGAGATTGCTCTTGCAGAAGAAAATGACTGCCCTGACATCTCAGAAGCGGTATCGTTTCAGAAAGTCGAACCTATGAAGTCATTTACTACAAAAGAGGGGTATCAGGTTACACCACTTCCAGCAATACATAAAGAAAATGAGCGATGCTTGATTTATCTAATAGAAAAGGGTGGGAAACGTATATTTTATGGAAATGACTCCGGATTCTACCCAGAGGAAGTATGGGCTTATTTAAAAGGTATTCATCTAGATTTAATCAGCCTTGACAGTACCATGGGTAATTTTTCAGGTGGAACCGGTCATATGGGAATAGCAGAAAATATTCGAGCATATGAGCGATTTAAGGAGATTGGATGTGTAGACGAAACGACGAAAGTGGTAGTGAACCATTTTTCTCATAATGGGCAACTTTCTCATAGTGAATTGGAAGAGATGGTGAAGCCATATGGATTTCTTGTAGCATATGATGGGTTGGTAATCGAAGCTTAAGTTGGCACCGAATATAGTAGGAGGAAGAGTGAAAGATTTTCAATCTTTCACTCACCAAGTTTGTGCTGCGACAAACTTGAGCCATAAGCTGCTCCTAAAAAACAGTCGCAGCATGGAGGCTAAAAATGAAGAAGATTATTGTATTATTCAAAACTCACTTAGATGTGGGATTTACAGATTTTTCACAAAAAATCATTGATGATTATATTAACTTGTACATACCAAATGCCATAAAACTAGCGAAAGAGTTACATGGGAAGGAAGAACGATTTATTTGGACAGTAGGTTCATGGATACTTGAGAGGTATTTGAAAGATAGTAATGATAAGAACTTGCTAATCGACGCTATCAATAGCGGAGATGTTAGATGGCATGGTTTACCATTTACTACACATACTGAGCTGATGAGCCCGGAACTTTTTCAGTATGGATTAAGTATATCTAAAAAATTAGATGCAGAATTTGGTGTAAAAACAGTTGCGGCAAAGATGACAGACGTTCCAGGACACACAAAGGCGATCATACCTTATATGGCACAAGCAGGAATTAAATTTTTACATCTCGGTGTAAATCCTGCATCTACAAGGCCTAATGTACCTAAATTATTTAGGTGGTTAAGTCAAACCGGAGAAGAACTTGTTGTGATGTACAATGATAATTATGGCGAGTTAACAGCGATAGGGGAAAGTGGAGTATCGGTTTATTTCGCTCATACAGGAGATAATCAGGGACCACAATCGATAGATCAAATAAATGAAATTTATGCAGAGTTGCACGAGAAGTATCCTGGAGTGAAAATAGTAGCGGGTACTTTAGAGGATGTTGCCCAAGTGGCGCTAAAAGAAAAGTTACCGGTTATTTCTTCGGAAATTGGAGATACATGGATACATGGAGTAGGAACAGATCCTAAAAAGATTAGTCAATATAGAGCACTATTAAGATTGAAAGATTCCTTGCCAGAAAAAGAGATGCATAAGATATACGATAATATATTGCTGATTCCTGAGCATACTTGGGGATTGGATGAAAAGATTCACCTGGGGGAAAAAACGGACGATGGATTTATCCTTGGTGAACACAATTACTTTATAAGAGCTGAATTTGAAAGCATACGCAGTACAGCTAAGTTTCAAAAAATGGAACAATCATGGGAAGAGCAAAGAGGCTATATTAACAGCGCAATAGATAGCTTATCAAACGATTCAAGACTTATTGCAGAACAGGCAATACAACAATATAAATGGTCAGATACGAGCTTTGAGGGGTATATAGAATGCACTTCGTATCAAGATATTCTGCTTCAAGGTTATTGTATTTCAGTAAATGAGAATGGCGCTATTGATAAGATGGTGAAAAACGGTAGGGTGATTGCTGACAGTAACCATTTGTTAGGTTCTTTTATTTATGAAGTGTTTTCACGTAATGAATATCTTCGTTACAATAAACAATATGTAATTAGTACAGAATGGTGGGCCCTTGAAGATTTTGATAAGATAGGGGAGGAAAAGGCAATCGAGGAATATCAAAGTTTTGTGCCGAAATTAGCTAAGGTATTCACAAAAAACAATATGCTTCTAATTGAAATGAAAATGCCACCAGTAGCAGTTGAGTTATATGGTGGCGCAGAAAAGTTGATGATGCATATTACTTTTCATGAGAACAAAGTGGAGTTTGATTTTGCTTGGTTTGGTAAAAAAGCGAATCGAATTGCAGAAGGATTATGGTTAGGTTTTAATCCAAATGAAAAATTAACCAGCATACACAAAATGGGTCAATGGATATCACCGCTTGAAATAGTTGAGAATGGAAATAAACATATGCATGCAGTCGATAAAGGCGTTGAGTTTGGCGATATTGAAATAACCACATTAGACACAGCATTGGTCAACATAGGTAAACCATCTCTATTAAATTTTAATAATGAGACACCAATAGTAACCGATGGGGTTTACTTTAATCTATTTAATAATGTTTGGGGCACGAACTTCCCGATGTGGTATGAAGATGATGCAAGGTTTCGTTTCATTATAAACTTATAAAAATACGACATTAAAATAATGCATAATAAATAGTGAGTATTTGAATTTGTAAAAATGATATGGATTAGTTACTTTCTATGTTTTCTCTTGTATTCCATAGATAATAATTTTGTGATTCTTTTCAATGACAGGGGAAAATGACTAGATGAAGATAATTCAATGACTAGATGAAGATAATTCAATAACTAGATGAAGATAATTCAATGACTAGATGAAAGATAATTCAATAATTTGTGAAATTGATAAAAGAGAGTAGCTTGTGCTTACGAGCAGATACTACTCTCTTCAATCTGAGCGTTCTTTGAAAAGACTTTCTACGCTAATGGGATTCGAAGTCTATGAGTATATTTCCTGCCAAGTGGTTATACATTAGATATAACGTATTCATAAAAGCTAAATTGTATATTACGACATGATAATGTTCAAAAAATTAAAAAAAATCAAAAAATTCAAAAAAAGGACTTGCATTTTCTTTTTTTCTGTAGTATTATATTAAATGTAATAAGGCTCGTTGGTCAAGCGGTTA
>DPVV01000505.1:0-3352 GCA_003526525.1 Lachnoclostridium phytofermentans
GGTGAATGGGAGGTGAGCGCATGGAGATTAAGGTGAATCAAGTACAGCAAATCAATCAGACAGAGGTGAAAGCTCCTGTTCCAAATGGAGATGATTCTTTTCGCTTTACCTTAATTAGTAATATTGAGGAGCAGTCACTTCAGGCGCGTTTAAATCTATTAGTAGAGGAAATTTCCACTCAAGGTAAACGAATCACCAAGCATATGGATGTTACCGATATGAGAAGGTATAGGGAGTTAATCAAGGAATTTATGAATGAGGTTGTAAACCGATCACATAAATTTTCACGTCAGAATTTTTTAGATAAACGCGGAAGACATAGAGTATATGGTATGATTAAATTAATCGATAAAACCTTGGATGAATTAGCATTAGAGCTAATCAAAGAGGAGAAGGATACCATTGCAATCTTAAATCGAATCGATGAAATTAGAGGATTATTACTGGACTTGTTGGCATAGCTTTAGAAAGGCAGGGAAAACATGAATACCTTTAAAGATGTCATTGGGCATGAAGAAATCGTGAATCATCTTCAAAACGCAATGAAAACCAATAAGGTTTCTCACGCTTATATCTTTCAAGGGGAAGATGGAATCGGAAAAAACTTTGTTGCAAATATTTTTGCCGCTGCTCTTTTATGTAATGAACATGGAATCAATCCATGTACCAAATGTAAATCCTGCTTACAAGCAGTTTCAGGAAATCAACCAGATATTCGAAAAATCACTCATGAGAAAGCGAGTATTGGTGTAGATGATATAAGACTTCAGTTAAATAATGATATTGCAATTAAGCCCTATGTTGGTCCTTATAAAATCTATATCATAGACGAAGCGGAGAAGATGACAGAGCAAGCTCAAAATGCTCTCTTAAAAACAATTGAAGAACCGCCAGGGTATGCAATTATTCTGTTATTAACAAACAATAGCAATTCTTTTTTACCGACGATATTATCCCGCTGCGTTTTACTAAACTTTAAAGCAGTGGACAAGAATAGAATCAAACAATATCTCGTAGACGAAGAACATATCGTAGATTATCAGGCACAAATCAGTGCATCCTTTTCCGGAGGGAATCTGGGGAAAGCGATTAAGTATGCGACCTCAGAACGATTTGTAAAGATGAAGGAAGATATCATTCATCTTATGAACAATATGGAGGGAATGGACCTTGGTGATATTGCGGAAGCGGTCAAATATTTCTCAGAAAATAAAGGTGATAATTTAGACTGCTTGGATTTAATGCTTCTATGGTATCGAGATATTTTAATGTTTAAGGCGACGCAGGATGGTAATCTTTTAGTATATAAGGAAGAAGTATCTACCATTAAAAAGCAAGCAAAATTAAGCAGTTTTGAAGGGTTAGAGCATATAATACAAGCGTTTAGTACGGTCAAGGATCGATTGAATGCAAACGTAAATTTTGAAGTAGCAATGGAACTTTTATTGCTTTCTATGAAGGAAAGTTATCAATAGATGTCATATACGAGTATTCAACCGAATTTGTTTTATATTCTGATTGGATATCCGTATAGCTAAGAGTGAATAAAAAGGGAGAGAGGATAAAAACTATGATAAATGTAATCGGTGTACGTTTTCGAAGAGCTGGTAAGATTTATTTTTTTGATCCAGCTGGTTTTTCAATTAAACAAGGGGATAATGTAATCGTTGAGACCGCAAGAGGTATAGAATATGGCAATGTAGTTCTTGGACCGAGAGATGTAGAAGAGAGCCAAGTGGTACAGCCATTAAAGCAGGTTATGAGAACGGCAACACCGGAAGATGATGAGATAGAGCATAAAAACAAAGAGAAAGAAGAAGAAGCATTTCGCATCTGTATGGAGAAGATTTCGAAACATCAGCTTGACATGAAGTTGATCGATTGTGAGTATACGTTTGACAATAATAAGGTATTGTTTTATTTTACTGCCGATGGAAGAATTGATTTCCGTGAATTAGTAAAGGATTTGGCTTCGGTCTTTAAGACAAGAATTGAATTACGTCAAATTGGTGTACGTGATGAAACCAAAATTGTAGGTGGAATCGGAATCTGCGGAAGACCTCTATGCTGTCACACGCACTTATCTGAGTTTGCTCCTGTTTCTATTAAGATGGCAAAGGAACAAAATCTTTCATTAAATCCAACGAAAATATCTGGCGTATGTGGAAGATTAATGTGCTGTTTAAAAAACGAGGAAGAGGCATATGAGGATTTAAATAGTAAGCTTCCGAGCGTAGGTGATTTTGTAACTACGAGTGACAATCTTCGTGGTGAAGTAACAAGCGTTAGCGTATTAAAACAATTAGTAAAAGTCATCGTCGTATTAGAAAATGATGAAAAAGAAATTCGTGAATATAAAGTAAGTGACCTTCGCTTTAAGCCAAAGAAGAAAAAAGAGAAAGTGCTGCTTGATGAGGAACTTCGTGCACTTGAAGCGTTGGAAAGAAAAGAAGGTAATCATCTGGATGATTAATACAGAGAAAATTTCTATAACACAAAAAGAAGAACTTCTTTTTGCAGGGGAGAGATTGGATGAATTACATCGTAATGGCTATAAAATAATTCAAAACCCTGAGAAATTTTGTTTTGGAATGGATGCTGTTTTATTATCTGGTTTTGCTAAAATAAAACCAGAAGAATCTACTCTTGATATGGGTACAGGGACAGGAATTATTCCTATTCTATTAGCAGGGAAAACAAAAGGGAAACACTTTACAGGTCTTGAGATTCAGGAAGAGAGCGCAGATATGGCAAGAAGAAGTGTTCTCTATAATGATTTACAAGAACGTGTAGAAATAGTAATGGGTGATATTAAAGAGGCCTCCAAGATATTTGGAGGGGGCTCTTTTGACGTTGTTACGTGTAACCCTCCTTATATGAATAATCAACATGGGTTAGTGAATCCGGCTATGCCTAAGGCGATTGCGAGACATGAAATATTATGTAGCCTTGAGGATGTAATAAGAGAAACTGCTAAAGTTCTAAAACCGAATGGGAGATTTTATATGGTGCATCGACCTCATCGCTTGGTTGAAATATTTTCTATCATGCGTCAATATAAATTAGAACCAAAACGGATGAAATTAGTACATCCTTATGTAGACAAAGAACCAAATATGGTACTAATCGAAGGTTTGCGTGGTGGAAACCCTATGATTACGATAGAAGCACCGCTTGTCGTCTATCGTGAGGTAAATGTTTATACCGATGAGATTTATGAAATCTATGGTTATTAGTTTATGTGACTACGTATTAATGTTTGGTATTAACACCACATGTGTGTTGAAAATATATAGTAAATTTACACTTTTAAATAACAAGGAATAGTTCGCGATGCGTACTTTTTCTTGTT
>DPVV01000505.1:3566-4068 GCA_003526525.1 Lachnoclostridium phytofermentans
GATGCGTACTTTTTCTTGTTTCTGGCAGTATCAAATCTGTATGCAGACGGAATCCTCTCGCGGATACTATCCGCATACAGATTTGATATGCAACGGGTGTTAGGAGGAATCATGTCAGGAAAATTATATTTGTGTGCTACTCCAATTGGTAACTTGGAGGATATGACCTTTCGTGCTGTAAGGACATTATCTGAGGTAGATTTGATTGCCGCAGAGGACACAAGAAATAGTATTAAGTTATTAAATCATTTTAATATTAAAACGCCGATGACGAGCTATCATGAATTTAATAAGATAGAAAAAGGTAAGTATCTAATAGATGCGATGCTACAGGGTAAGAATGTTGCGCTGATTACCGATGCAGGAACCCCTGGAATCTCAGATCCGGGAGAAGAGCTAGTTCAGATGGCTTATGAGGCAGGAATTGTAGTGACGTCTTTACCAGGAGCTTGTGCGTTAATCACAGCGCTAACGATTTCTGGCCGATCTACCAGAAGGTTTG
>DPVV01000505.1:4127-7519 GCA_003526525.1 Lachnoclostridium phytofermentans
ATCTACCAGAAGGTTTGTATTTGAAGCTTTTTTACCAGTAGATAAAAAAGAACGTCAATCCATTCTTGATGAGCTTGTTAATGAGACAAGAACGATTATTATATATGAAGCTCCACATCGGCTGGTAAAAACACTAAATGCTCTCCATGAGACTCTTGGTAATCGTAGAATTACCGTCTGCAGAGAATTAACAAAGAGATATGAAACTGCATTCTTAACTACGATAGAGGATGCGCTTGCCTTCTATACGGACAGTGAACCAAAAGGAGAGTGCGTGGTACTAATTGAAGGGCGTACAAGGGAAGAACTGAAAAAAGAAGAGCAGGAGCGATGGGCAGAGTGGACATTAGAAGCCCATATGGATTACTATCTCGGTCAAGGGCTAAGTAAAAAGGAAGCCATGAAATTAGTTGCTTCTGATCGAGGGGTATCTAAAAGAGAAATTTATTCGCAGCTTCTTGATCAAGAATAAAAAAGAATACTAGAGCAAAGATAAAAGATATAAAAAAGTATAGGTAATATGCTTAATTGTAAGCATGATTTCCTATACTTTTTTTGCCGCCAAAGTATGCATCCAGCTATATTATATCTGATTTTAAATCAAGCAATATTCGAAGGAATGATAACTTAAAATAAAGAGTAATTGGCTTTGCAGAATGATAAATAAATTTGAATAGATTATACTGCAATATGTAGAACTCTTTATATGTTAGGTTGTAGCATGTTTATTAATTATTCAATAATTCCTGCAAGTTTAGCAAGCTCCATAATAGAACTCTTAGCGACTTTTTTACCGCAATAATCTACTAAATCATCTTTACTTCCACTGAAAATATCAGCTGGCTCATATTTTTGAAGAATAATCTTACCCTCATCTACGAAGATTTCCAATGGATCTCTCTCGCTAACACCAAGTGTTCTTCTTAATTCAATAGGAAGTGTGATGCGGCCTAACTCGTCAAGCTTTCTAACGATACCTGTACTTTTCATTATAGTACTCCTTTCAATGTCAAACGAACATATAAACTGTCAAATCTTGTAATTATTTTGAATTACTTACTATAAATTATCATATAAAGACAGGTGAAGTCAATTCAAAAAAATGTTACATTCTAGCATTTTTTTAAGATGCATATTCACAAAATGTAAAATAAGTGTATAGTTTCGTCAAAGTTAACGTTTTCACCCTCTTATTTACTTGTTAAAAAGAGAAATTGTAAATAAATGGCGAACTATCAGAAAATAAGACATTATATAAATTATTATAAATAATTAGTTGTTTTAATTGATGATTGTAAGCATTTTCATTTCTTTTATGAGAGGTTTAAGAATTTACAATTATACCCTATATATTATCCGAAAATAAAAGAAGGTATCTATATCTTATATCGTCTATATGTAGAAGGAAGGTGTATAAGTAATTTATCCTATTTATTACTTCAAACATGAAAGCTACCATTCCCATACCAATACGGGGAACGTTTTATAGTATCCATGCAAAATAGTAGGAAGAATAGATTCATGAATAATCTCATATGATTAAAAAAACGAATGGTTTTGCACTATGATAAATTATCTATGGGCATTCATGATTATTATTGGAATTGTGTACGGTGCATTTACAGGTAAGATGGCGGATATCAGTACAACAACCATATCCTCTGCAAAGGAGGCTGTAACCTTATGTATTGCAATGCTTGGGGTTATGTCTCTATGGATGGGGCTTATGGAGGTTGCTAGGGGCATTGGGCTTATGGATCAATTAACAAGGAAACTTCGGCCATTACTAAAAATTCTATTTCCGGATATACCGAAGGATCATATTGTAAATGAGTACATAGCATCTAATATGATTGCTAATATCCTGGGACTTGGGTGGGCTGCCACACCAGTGGGTTTAAAGGCAATGAAAGAATTAGCTACCCTAAATAAAAATTCAAAGTTTGCAAGTTGTGATATGTGTACGTTTCTTATTATCAATATTTCTTCTCTTCAGCTGATACCAGTTAATATTATAGCATACCGAAGTCAGTATGGTGCGGTGAATCCTTCCGACATCTTAGGTGTTAGCATCCTTGTTACGCTCTGTTCTACCCTTGTTGGTGTTGCTTTTTCTATTATAGCAAGAAAACTATCTAAGAAACCAAAGTATTAAGATTCGAGCGAGCATATAAATCGCATTCTTAGATTCTTAACATAATAGATTAACAACAAAAAGTAGAAATGGAGGTAATAACAATGAAGTTTGTAGTCTACCTATCGGATTATATTATACCACTACTTTTCTTTTATATCATCGGTATGGGAATTCTCATGAAAAGACCGGTTTACGACGATTTTATAAAAGGAGCAAAAGAGGGATTTCAAGTGGTACTTGGAATTATGCCAACGCTCATTGGGTTAATGGTTGCTATTGGAATCCTACGGGCTTCTGGTGTGTTGTTATTGATATCCAATGCTCTCGATGGGGTCACTTCTGTATTTCACTTCCCATCAGAAATTGTTCCTCTTGTAATTATTAAGATGTTTTCTTCTTCTGCAGCAACAAGTCTATTGCTTGATTTATTCAAAGAGTTCGGTCCAGACTCTTATATTGGTAGATTAAGTAGTATTATTATGAGCTGTACAGAAACGATCTTCTACACAATGGCGGTGTATTATATGACTGCTGGAGTCAAGAAAACAAGATACACATTAGCTGGCGCCCTAGTAGCTACATTAGCTGGAGTTATTATTAGTACTTTATTTATGGGGTTAATGTAATTATCATGATTGGTTGCGGATACAACGCTTAATAGGATTATATCGGGAGATAGCTACACTAAATTCTTCAAAACCAAGAGTTAAAAGCGTGTTAATAGCGGTTGTATTACCTGCCAGTTCACCGCAAATACATACAGGTATATGATTCTCTTTTCCTGCTTTTAATGTCATAGATAGTGCAGATTTTAACGCACTTGGTAACAGTTCATAGCGATTACCAACGGAAGGATTTGTTCTATCAATAGCAAAAAGATACTGTGTCAAATCATTGGTTCCGATACTAAAAAAATCGCAATGCTTTGCTAGAACGTCAGCATCTAGTACGGCAGCTGGAGTTTCTATCATAATTCCTATTGGTATTTTGGAGGAAATGGACACTCCCTCCTGTAACAGTTCTTCCTTACATATTGCAAGCATTTGCTTCGCAAGAATGAGTTCAGTTTCATCTGCTATCATCGGAAATAGGATTCTTAAATTTCCGCGAACACTAGCTTTTAGTAAAGCACGTAGTTGTGGCTTCCATAGTTCTTCGCGGTCTAAGTAAATTCTAATTCCACGGTAGCCTAAAAAAGGATTATTTTCTGCCGGAAGAGGATAGTAAGGAAGCGTTTTATCTCCACCAATATCTA